>NZ_LSKN01000330.1:0-27646 GCF_001557075.1 Methylobacterium sp. CCH7-A2 | reverse complement strand
CCCCTGCCCCCGCGGCCGAGGCACCTGCGGCGCCCGCACCGGCCGCGACACCCGCTGCCTCCGCCGGAGCGCCCGCTCCGGCCCCTGCCCCGCCCGGGCGCAGCTGAGACGGTCTCCGCCCGTCAGCTTCCGTAGCTCTTGACCAGCGATCCGGCGACCAGTCCCCAGCCATCGACGAGCACGAAGAAGATCAGCTTGAAAGGCAGCGCCACCGTCACCGGCGGCAGCATCATCATGCCCACCGACATCAGGATCGAGGCCACCACCAGGTCGATGATCAGGAAGGGCACGAACAGCAGGAAGCCGATCTCGAAGGCGCGCCGGAGCTCCGAGATCATGAAGGCCGGCACCAGCACATGGATCTGCACGTCCTGCGGCGTCGCCGGGGGCGGCTCGCGCGACATCTCCATGAACAGCGCGAGATCCTTCTCGCGGACATGGCGCAGCATGAAGGTCTTGAACGGCACCACGCCGCGATTATACGCCTCCGCCGGCTGGATCTGCCCGGCGACGAGCGGCGCGACCGCGGTCGTGTAGGCCTCGCGCAGCGTCGGCGCCATCACGAAGCCGGTGAGGAAGACCGCGAGCCCGATGATCACGGCGTTGGGCGGCGCCGTCTGCGTGCCCAGCGCCGAGCGCAGCAGCGACAGCACCACCACGATCCGGGTGAAGGACGTCACCATGATCAGGATCGACGGCGCCAGCGACAGCACCGTGATGACGGCGATCAGCTGCAGCGCCCGCTCGGCCACTCCGCCGCCCTGGCCGAGATCGAGCGAGAGCGTCTGCGCCAGCGCCGGCCCGGCGGGCACGGCCAGCAGCGCGGCCCACAGGGCGAGCCTGCCGGTCACGGCGCGCGGGCTCCGCAGGCGGCGGCGCCATCTCGCAGAGAAGCAGATCATGGTCCCGCACATGGCCGTGGTTGCGCCCGAATCAACGCATCGGGCAGCGTCACGCTAGAGCGGGCCTCGCCGCGCCAGCAACGGGCGCGGCGGCGTCAGAGTGCCGCGCGGCGGCGAAAGCTGTTGATCGCGCGGCCGCCAACGGGGCGGAGAACGCTCAGCCCTTGGCCTTGGGGTCGCGCCCGAGCAGCCGCGCGAATTCGGCCTCGATCGCGTCCACCGAGAACGGGTCGATCGCCTTCGGATCGGGCGCGGCCGGTTCGGCGGCCTTGACCTCGGCCATCTCGACCTCCGCAGCCTCGGCCGGCTTCGGCCCGGCGGAGGGAGTGGGCTCGGGATCGGCCGCCGGCGCCGACGGGAGGGGAGTCGTCGGCTGCGCCGCCGGCTTCTGAGGCGGCGGTTCGGCCGCTGGCGGGGCGGAATCGGGACGAGCGGCCGCGACGGGCGGCGGCGTCACAACCGGAGCCGGCGTGGGTGCCGGGCCGGAGACGGGCGGCTTCGGCCCCGTTCGCTCCGGCTTGAGACCCAGTGCCATCGCCAGCTCGGCCTCGACGTCGAGCGGCAGCGCCCGGCCTGCCGGAGTCGGCGCCTCGACGGGCGGCGCCACCGGCGCAGGGGGTTCGATCACCGGCTCGACCTTTGGCGGCGGCGCCACCGGCTTGGCTTCGATGGGCTTTGTGTCGACAGGCTTCGTCTCGATCGGCTTGGGATCGGCCGCCTTCGCCGGTTCGGCCGGCTTGGCGGGCTCGGCCGGCTTGGGGGACTCCGGCGGCTTGGCGGCTGGCGCCGAGCGCACGGGTTCGGCCGCCTTCAGCGGCGGCTCGACCGGCGGGACGGCGGTCTCGGTGCCGGCAGGCGCGGGAGCGGGTCCGGCCGGCAGCGGCGCGACAGGGCTGCCCGCAGCCTGGCCCTGGGCCGGGCGCACGGCCGAGAACGGGCGCTTCAGCGCCTCGTCGAGCTGGCGCGCCATGTCGTCGAGCTCGACCGCGCTCGCCGCCGGGGCGGGCGCATGGTCACGGGCAAAGTTGGGCGGTTGCAGCGCGGGCGCGGCCGGCACCGGCGCGGCATCCTTCGGCAGGACGGCACCGAGCGCAGCGCCGCCCGCCGCCGCAGCGACCGCGGCCTCGATGGCGGCGGCGCCCTGGGCGGAGCGCGGCGGCTGGCGGGGCGAGGTGTCGGCGGCGGGAGCCGGTGCGGCGACCGGTGTGGCCGAACCCGTGGCGCGGCGCAGCTCCTCGAGGCTCTCCAGCCGGGTCGTGTCCTGGCGCACGGTTTCCTGCCTCGTCGTCTCCTGGCGCGGCAAATCCTGACGCAGCAGTTCCGGCGGAACCAGCGTGTCGAAGGGCAGCGGCCGGTCGCTCGGCAGCGGCTCGGCCTGGGTCGGCAGCGCCGCCCTCGCGCCGCTGCGCACGATGTTGGTCTCGACCACGACATCCGAGGCGCCGCCGATCATCACCAGATGCTCGACATTGTCGCGGCGGATCAGCACGAGCTGGCGCTGGCGGTCGAGGTCGTGGATGTCGACCACGCCGAGCCGCGGCTGGCGCGTACGCCCCCCGCCCTGCCCCTTGATCCGCAGCCGCCCGTCCTTGATCTGCCGCGCGAAGAGACCCAGCAGCACGAGCAGGACGAGGATGACGCCGAAGGCGATGACCCACTTCTGCGCGGTCGGGAGATCGAAGCCAAACAAGCTCTGCAAGGTCTGCCTCATAAGCGTCGGCGGGGCCGGGTCCCGGCTGCCGGAATCCACCCGATGTTGAACACGGTGCCTATAGCATAGCGCCCGCGCTTTCAGGAAACATGGTGAATGCGTGGTTAACCACATCTCCGAAAGCGGCCCCCTTTAACCGATCGTTAACCATGGGCTGGGCAATATTTACCCAGTCGACGGGCGCGCCGCGCCGACATCGGAGGGGCGAGATCATGGCGAATTCGGCCCTGGGCACGGGCGGCAACCTGATGCAGGCGCTGAAGACGCGCATGCATTTCCACCAGTCGCGCCAGAAGGTCCTGGCCGAGAACGTCGCCAACGCCGACAGCCCGGGCTTTCGCCCGATGGACGTCAAGGCGCCGGCCGGCCGGACCGGAGCGGGTGGCGTGGGCGATGTCTCGCTGGCGCGTACCAGCGCCGGGCATATGGGCATCGGCGGCCGCAGCGACGGCTTCGACAGCGCCCGCGCCCGCCGCTTCGAGACCACCCCCAGCGGCAACGCGGTCAATCTCGAGGACGAGATGATGAAGGTCGCGCAGAACCAGTCGGACTATCAGCTCGCCGCCTCGCTCTACAGCAAGGGCCTCGGGCTGATGAAGATCGCCATCGGCAAGGGGCGCTGACGAAGGCGGCTGGACGAAGCCGCTGATGCTGAACGCCGCGCAGTCGGCGCCGCGCCGGAGCAGGAGGAACGGACGACATGGATCTTCTCAAGAGCATCGCGGTGGCGACCTCGGGCCTGCGCAGCCAGTCCGGCCGCATGCGCGTCATCGCCGAGAACATGGCCAATGCCGATTCGGGCCCCGAGCGTGCTGGCGCCGACCCCTATCGCCGCAAGATCCCGACCTTCCAGCGCCGCTTCGACCGCGAGCTCGATGCGCAGGTCGTCGACATGGGCCGCGTCCAGCGCGACCAGAGCGCCTTCCGGGTCAAATACGACCCCGGCAATCCGACCGCCGACGCCGCCGGCAACGTCCGCATGCCCAACGTCAATTCGCTGATCGAGACGATGGACATGCGTGAGGCCCAGCGCAGCTACGAAGCCAACCTCAACCTCGTCTCGTCGACGCGCCGGATGATCCAGCGCACCATCGACATCCTGCGCGCCTGAAGGGAACGACCATCATGGCCACGCCCAGCTTCGCCGCCGGCGCCTACGCCTCGATGCAGGGGATGGGTGCGGGCAATCTGCTCCGCAAGCCGCAGGCCGCCTCGGCCTCGGAAACCGGCAGTACGGATTTCTCCGCCCTGATCGGCAAGGCGCTCGAGGCCACCGCCGATGCGGGCCGCCGCTCGGACGCCCAATCGGCCGCCGTCGCCGCCGGCCGCGCCGACGTGGTCGACGTCGTCACCGCGGTGGCGGAAAGCGAGGCCGCGATCGAGACGCTCGTCGCCGTGCGCGACCGCGTCATCGCGGCCTATGAAGAAATCATGCGGATGCCGGTCTGAACCCGGCCCATCAGGACTTTCATCCATGACCTCCGGAGCCATCCTCGACGTCGCCCGCGACGGCATCATGGTCTTTCTCAAGGCCGGCGGGCCGCTGATGATGGTCGCCCTCATCGTCGGCCTCGCCGTCTCGCTGATCCAGGCCCTGACCCAGATCCAGGAGCAGACGCTCGTCTACGTCCCGAAGATCATCGCCGTCTTCGCCGCGATGATGCTGTTTCTCCCGTTCATGGGCGACGCGCTGGCGGGTTATATGGGGCGGGTCGCCGTCCGAATCGCCACGGGCGAATGAGCCTGCCGCTGCCGTGCCCTGCCCTCTGCGGCGGTCCGGCCCCGCGGCGCCCGCAATGGCGACGAGGCCCCGGCGGCACGATGCAGATCGCGATCCTGCCCGAGATCAGCGCCGTCTTCGTGCTCGTCTTCGCGCGGGTGGGCACGCTGGTCATGCTGATGCCGGGCATCGGGGAGCGTTTCATCTTCTCGCGGGCGCGCCTGTCGCTCGCCTTCTTCATCGCCCTGATGATGGTGCCGATGGCCCGCCCGCAGCTCAGACTTCCCCCCGATATGCCGGGCATCTTCGGGCTGCTGGTCGGCGAAATCCTGATCGGGCTGATCATCGGCGTCTGCGCGCGCCTCGTCATGGCAGCGCTGCAGACCGCCGGCACGCTGGTGGCGCAGACCATGGGTCTCGGCTTCGCGATGACGGTCGATCCCACCGGCGGCACGCAGAACCCCTCGATCGGCAACCTGCTCACCATGCTCGGCATCACGCTGATCCTGACCAGCGACCTGCACCATGTCGCGATCGTCGCGATCCATGAGAGCTATCGCGTCCTGCCGCCGGGAGCCGCGCCGCCGGTCGACGACGTGATGACGCTCGCGGTGCGCGCCGCCGCGCAGGGCTTCTCGCTGGCGGTGCAGATTTCCGCGCCTTTCATCGTCTTCGGGCTGCTGTTCAATCTCGGGCTCGGCGTGCTCGCGCGCATGATGCCGCAGCTTCAGGTCTTCTTCCTCGCGGTCCCGGCCTCGATCCTCGGCGGCATGCTCGTCTTCTTCGCCGTCATCGGCGTGATGATGAGCGTCTTCCTGGGCGAGCTCGGCGGCTTCCTGCGCCAGTTCACGGGAAACTGAGCGCCGATGTCCGAGGAGGCCGACAACGAGGACAGAACAGAGGAGCCGACCCAGCGAAAACTGGATCAGGCCGCCGAGAAAGGCGACATTCCCAGATCGCAGGAGATCGGCACCTTCTTCGTGCTCTGCGGCTTCACCCTGGCGCTGCTCGTCGGAGCCGGCTGGGCCGCCCGCGACAGCGCGCTCTCGCTGCGCGCCTTCCTGATGAACGCCCATCAGGTGCCCTCCGACGGCTCCGCCTTCGCGCATGTCGCCAAGCAGGGGGTGATGACCGGATTCGCCGCACTCGGCCTGCCCTTCGCCTTCATCCTCGTCGCGGCCCTGGCCGGCGCGCTCATCCAGCACAAGCCGCTCTGGACCTTCGACCCGCTGATGCCGAAGCTGAACCGAATCTCGCCCATGGCCGGCGCCAAGCGCATGTTCGGCAAGGAGGCCTGGGTGAACTTCGCCAAGGGGCTGGCGAAGACCGGCCTCGTCGGCGCCGTGCTCTGGATCACGCTTTGGAACGAGCACGACCGGCTCGAGGGCTTCGCCCAGATGAGCGTCGCGGCCCTGCTGCCGGCGACGCTCGTGCTGGCGATCAAGCTGATGGGCGCGGCGCTCGCCCTCTTCGCCGTGGTCGCGCTCGGCGATTTCGTCTGGCAGCGCTTCTCCTGGTACCAACGCCAGAAGATGACCAAGCAGGAGCTCAAGGAAGAGTACAAGAACTCGGAAGGCAATCCCGAGGTGAAGGCGAAGCTGCGCCAGATCCGGGCCCAGCGGGTCCGCAAGCGCATGATGGCGCAGGTGCCCAAGGCCACCGTCATCGTCACCAACCCGACGCACTATGCCGTCGCCCTGCAATACGAGCCCGGCATGGCGGCGCCGCTCTGCCTCGCCAAGGGCGTCGACGCGATCGCGCTGAAGATCCGCGAGGTCGCCGGCGAGCACGAGGTCCCGATCGTCGAGAACGTGCCGCTGGCGCGCGCGCTCTATGCCAGCGTCGAGATCGACGAAGAGATTCCTGTCGAACACTATCAGGCGGTGGCGGAAGTGATCGGATACGTCTTGCGCCTGAAGCGCCGCCGCGCCTAACTCGTTCAACAGCCTCGACTGCCGCCGCCAGCGCGGCCCCATGTCAACGGGACGGACCACACCGCAATGGGCGGCACCACGACAGCGATCGATCGTTCCGACAAGCCGGGCCATATCGGCGTCATCCTGCTCGTCGCGGGGCTGCTCGTCGGCTCGGCGATCGCGCTCGGCTTCATCGCCAATGAATGGGCGCAGCCGCTGATCCTGGGCCTGCTCGGCCTGCTCTCCGTGGTCGGCGTCTTCGGCCTCTTCGCCTTCGCGATCGGCCTGGTGCAGTTCTCCGGCCGCGCCGCCCGCAACGACCTGACCAAGGCGATCGTCGACCGGGCCGACGAGGGCGTCGTCGTCACCGAGGGCGAGACCGCGATCGTCTATGCCAACGAGGCCTATCTGGCCCTGGCCGGCGCCCGCGGCGCCAGCGATCTGCGCCCCGTCAACAGCCTCTTCACCGGCCGCGCCGAGGTCTCCGAGGCCATCTACCGCCTCGCCACCGCCGCCCGCGAGAACCGCAAGCTGGTCGAGGAGGTGCGGCTCGAACCCGCCCTCGGCGGGCGCGGCGCCGTCGGCTGGTACCGCATCAAGGTCTCGCCGCTGCGCCGCGACGGCCGCCCGGCCACGCTCTGGTCGGTCTCCGACGTCACGCCCGAGCGCGAGCGCCAGGAGAACGCCTTCCAGGAGCTCCAGCACGCGATCGACTATCTCGACCACGCGCCGGCCGGCTTCGTCTCGATCGACGCCGATGGCGAGGTCTCCTATCTCAACGCCACCCTCTCGGGCTGGCTCGATTTCGACCTCGCCCGCTTCGGCTCCGGCGGCCTGCATCTCGACGACATCGCCACGCCCGCCGCCGCCGCCCTCGTCCAGGCCATCCGCGGCCATGCCGGCGATGTCCGCGTCGAGGTGCTCGACGTCGATCTCAAGCGCCGCAACGGCGCGCCCCTCCCCGTGCGCCTGCACCACCAGGTCGCCTTCGGCAGCGACGGCCGCGCCGGCCCCTCGCGCACGCTCGTGCTCAACCGCGCCCCCGGCGAGGCCGGCACCGACGGCAGCAGCGAGGCCGAGATCCGCTTCGCCCGCTTCTTCCACTCGACGCCGATGGCGATCGCCACTGTCGACCGCACCGGCGCCATCCTGCGCGCCAACGCCGCCTTCGCCCGGCTCACCCCGGGCGGGCCGCAGCCCGCCACGATCCTCGATCTCGTCGCCGCCGGCGGTGGGCTCGACCGGGCGCTGGCGGATGCGATGGAGGGCCGCTCCGAGATCACCCCGCTCGACCTGACGCTGGCGGCCGACGAGACCCGCTCGGTCCGGCTCTATCTCTCGCCGGTGGCGGCGACGGAGGATGGCGACGGCGAGCGCGCCATCATCTACGCGCTCGAGACCACCGCCGAGCGCAAGCTCAAGGACAATATCGACCAGGCCCAGAAGATGCAGGCGGTCGGCCAGCTCGCCGGCGGCATCGCGCACGACTTCAACAACGTGCTGCAGGTCATCATCAACGCCTCGGAGTTCCTGCTGGCGAGCCACCGGCCGACGGACCCCTCCTTCCCCGACATCATGCAGATCAAGCAGAACGCCTACCGCGCCGCGGCGCTGGTGCGGCAGCTGCTCGCCTTCTCGCGCCGCCAGACGCTGCGCCCGCAGGTGCTGGAGCTCGGCGACGTGCTCTCCGACCTCTCGCTGATGCTGAAGCGCGTCGTCGCCGACAAGGTCACGCTCGACGTGCGCCAGGGCCGCGACCTCTGGCCGGTCAAGGCCGATCTCGGCCAGCTCGAGCAGGTCATCGTCAACCTCGCCGTCAACGCCCGCGACGCCATGGCCGATGGCGGCAAGCTCACCGTGCGCACCCGCAATGTCGAGCGGGCCGACTGCGCCGGCTTCGCCCATGCCGCCCTGCCGGCGGACGACTATGTGCTGCTCGAGGTCGAGGACTCCGGTACCGGCATCGCGCCCGAGCATCTCGACAAGATCTTCGAGCCCTTCTTCACCACCAAGGAGGTCGGCAAGGGCACGGGGCTGGGCCTCTCCATGGTCTATGGCATCGTCAAGCAGACCGGCGGCTTCGTCTTCTGCGACTCGGTCGTCGGCCGCGGCACGATCTTCCGCATCTTCCTGCCCCGCCATGTGCCGAGCGAGGAGGAGATCGCCGCCGAGGCCGCGGTCAAGGAGGCGCCGAAGAAGGTCGCCGCCGACCACACCGGCGCCGGGGTCATCCTGCTAGTCGAGGACGAGGACGCCGTGCGCGCGCTCAACGCCCGCATGCTGGTCTCGCGCGGCTACACCGTCCACGAGGCCGCCTCGGGCGTCGAGGCGCTCGACATCTTCCTCGCCCATGACGGGCAGATCGACCTCGTCGTCTCCGACGTGGTCATGCCCGAGATGGACGGCCCGACGCTGCTCGGCGAGCTGCGCCAGCGCAACCCCAACACCAAGGTCGTCTTCGTCTCCGGCTATGCCGAGGAAGCCTTCCGCAAGAACCTGCCCGAGGGCGAGGATTTCCACTTCCTGCCGAAACCCTTCACGATGAAGCAGCTCGTCGAGACGGTGAAGGCGGCGATGGGGTGAGCCCGGTGCGGGGGCCGAGCGCGCGCCGCTATGCGATCCTGCTCGCCGTGCAGACGCTCTGTGCGGCGGTCGTGTTGTTCAACATCCATGCGAGCTTTCGCCTGCTGATCGAGAACATCGGCACGCCGCATCTCTCCACACGGCTGAGCATCGTGCAGCTGCTGCTCGCGGCGGCTCTGGGCCAGGCCTGCTACTGGTACCGGCTGCACCGGGTCGCCCTGCCGCCGATCCGCCGCAACCTGCCGATCGGGCATCTGCTGGCCTTCGCCAGCCGCATCGGCTTCATCTTCGGCAGCGCGCTGTTCTCGGTCTATTTCCTGCGCCACGCCCCGGTCGTCGACCTCTCGACCGCCGACCTGGTCTGGCGCGGCACCCTGCTGCTGGCGATCCTGTTCGCGCTCTATTGCTACACGCTCGAACTGGAGCGTCTCGGCGCGGCGCTTCAGGCGCCGCCTAGCGCCTGAAGCGGGGCGCGGATGGCCAGGTTCCTGCCCAAGCCCTTCACGATGAAGCAGCTCGTCGAGACGGTGAAGGCGGCGATGGGCTAGCGCTCAGCCGAGCGCATCCACCAGCGAGGGCCGGCTGTTGCCGTCGCGCCCAGTCACGGCCGGCGCCGCCAGCATCGCGTTCAGCACCGCCTCCTGCGTCGCCTCGGCGGCCGCCCGGAACGGCCCGTCGATCCGGCTCTCGTTGAGCATCGTCATCGGCAGGAGATCGGCTGTCTCGTGATGGGCGATGCGACCCGCCGTGCTGAACGCGACGGCGATGTCGCCACTGCCATGGCCCCAGAAGGCGCCGAGCCGCGCCAGCCCCGCGCCGCAGCGCCGCGCCACCCGGTTGAGCTGGCGCGATTCGAGCGGCAGGTCGGTCGCCAGCACGATGATCACCGAGCCCCGCTCGGGCGCGGCAGGAGTCGGCACCGGCGGCACGGGCCGGCGCCCGTCCGGCAGAACGAGATCGCCGGCATTGCCGAAATTGGCGAGTACGAGCACGCCCAGCGTGAAGTCCCGGCCATCCAGACGCATCAGCCGCGAGGCCGTGCCGATGCCGCCTTTGAAGCCGAAGGCGCTCATCCCCGAGCCGGCGCCGACCGCACCCTCCGCCACTGGCCCGCCCGCCGCGGCATCGAGAGCCGCGACCGCATCGGCTTCCGTCAGGGCCCGCGCCCGGATGTCCGACAGGAACCCGTCATTGCACTCCAGCACCAGCGGATTGACCGTGCCGGTCTCGCGGCCGATCTCGGGATTGGCCGCCAGCGCCCGGCCGACCAGCGCATCGAAGCCGGTGCCGACCGAGAAGGTGTTGCCGAGCAGGATCGGCGTCTCGATCTGGCCGAGCTCGGCGAGCTGTACCAGCCCGGCGCTCTTGCCGAAGCCGTTGATGACGTCGCATCCGGCCCGCAGCTTCTCGCGGAAAAGATCGCCCTCATGCGGCAGCACAGCGGTGAAGCCCGTGAGAATGTTTCCCTCGCGCAGGCTGCGATGGCCGACGCGCACGCCGGCGACGTCGGTGATGGCGTTCAGCGGCCCCGGCGGCAGGCTGCCGCAGATCAGCCCGAAGTCACGCGCGCGCCTGTTCATGTCACCTCGTCTCCGGTCGGTGCCGAGGCCTTCGCCGCGGCGCATCCCCTCTCCTAGTGGATACCCCATAGATATCTGTCGGAGTTAGGAGGTAATTGGCGGGAGTAGCCGGGATTAACCGGGATTAAACTGGATTCCGCTGGACGGCGCGGTCGTGCTACAAGGGCTTCGCGATCGAGCCATGGACAGCCGGCCCTGTGCCGAGGGGGAGTGCCACCCTCCCGATCGCTACTTCCCTCACTCTACACCATCGTGGAGCGCGCCCGACAGGCCCCCCTTGCCGCGCGAGGCGCTACGGTTCGCGGCGCTGACAGCTGCTGCACCCAACGACTGGGCCGCAGCTGCGACAGCCGGCGCGCCCTTCCGCAGTCCTGCCGCGTAGCTCTCGGCCGCCTGCTGGCCCGCCGACGTCAGATCGACGCCTGCCGCGTTGCGGACAGCGTCATTCATGCTTCCGGCTGCGGCCGAGACTGAGCCGGTACCCGATTTCAGCCCGGAGGCGACGGTTTCGGCCATCGTCAGTCCGATGCCGCTGAAGTCGATGTTTTCGGCGCGCAGGAAGGTGCTGGCCCAATCCTTCAGCGGCACCTTCCCGCCGGAGTAGATGTCATCGAAGTTGTTGAGAACGGGCGCGGGTTTGGGCAGCGAATCGGGGCGACGCGGCGGCAGTTGCTGACGAACCGCCTTCTGTCCCTGCGGCCCGAACCCGAAAGTCGATAGGCCGGGCGATATCGGCTTTGGCGCCTCGTTCGGGTTGTTGAAACGGGTATCGAAGCGCCTTCGCTGCGCCTCATTCTCCGCCAGCGCAACGTTCGCCTCGTCGATCGCCGCCCGCAGCTCGACCAGCGCATTGCGCTGTGCCTCCAAGCTGCTGAGAGCCGTCCTGGGCGCGGCCAGGAGCGCATCCTGCCGGGCTTTCCCTGCCCCTTGTGTCCGGGCGCTCAGCGCCTTGATCTCGGCTTCCTTGGCGGCGATGTCGGCATTGAGCTTCGCGACCGTGTCATCGAAGGCTTGGCGCTCCAGCAACGCGCGCCGGGCGTCCACGACGCGGCGGGTTTCGGGATCATAGTCATAGCGGTAACCGGTCCGCATCTCCTCCCGCGCTATGATGTCGGCGTTGTAGGCCTGAGCCGCCTTCTCGACCCGGTTGGCGGTCTCGTTCTTGCCGGCCGCGATCTCCTCAAGCTTCTTATCGAGCGGGATGAGGATGTCGGAGACGGTCGCGCCCACCTGGCGCATCCGCCGGGTGAAGTGATTGGCGAGCCGATCGAGCTTGGCCTGGACGTTGTCGGTGACCTTCGCGAGGTCTTTGACAACGGAGCCGGGGGCCGTGTCGCCGATCGTCTTGGAGAGCTTCTGCCACTGCCCGAAATAGGTCAGCAGCGCGCGCATGCCGCGAGCGAACTCCTGATCCTGAAACAATGTCGGGATCTTCGATAAGTCGCCTTTCAGCGCCTTTTTGGTCAGCTCCTCGAACACCTCGATAAGGTTGCGACCTTCCTTCCGCGCCTTCTTGAACTCCTCCTCCAGATTGATGCCCATTTTCTCGAAGCGTTTCGCCGTCTCCTGGCTCTCCATCTTCTGGAAAATGTTCTCCATCGAAGCTGCGGCGGATTCGGCGGTGCCGGTGCCTTTGCGGATCACCTGAAGCATCGCCACCATGTCGCGCAGGCCTTCTTCGCCCTTGAACCCGGCAGCGGCGGCGGCGGGAGCGAGGCTCGGCAGATAACGGGCCATATCCTTCAGCTCGAATTGCCCGGCCTTGCCGCCGGCCGCCATGATGTCGAAGGCGTTCTGCATCTCCTTCGATGCGATCTTGAAGTTGGAGCTGATGCTGTCGGCGGTGCGGGCGATATCATCGACCTCCGCGCCGGCGGCTGAAGCGGTGCTTGCGACGGCGGGCAGGAAGTCCATAGACTCCTTCAGGGTGCGACCCTGTTGCGTGAGGATGTCGAGACCTTCGACCACCTTGGCGTATGGCATCGCGACATCCTGGGCGATCTTGAATGCCGTCTCGCCGACGCTCGCCAGCTCGTCTTTCGCGGCATCGGCGGTGATGCCGATGCGCGTGATCGCCCGCTCGGCCTCGGCGTGTTGTTTGACCGAGTCGCTGACAGCCCGCGCACCCAAATAGCCGCCTACGGCAGATTTCAGGCCCGGCGATGCGGCCGCCGCTGCCACGGCCGGGCCGACACCTTGCATGGACTTCGCGGCGCTGCGCTGGCTTCCGGCCAGGTCGCGGAAAGCTCGCGAAAGCCGACGCGGGCCGTCGCTGCGGCCGAGAGCGTCGGCGGCGCCCTTGGTTTCCCGAATGGAGCCCGTCGCGCGGCGTGACACTCCAACCAGGCTCAGGAAGTCGCGGCTGATACGCTCCCCCGATCGGACGCCATCGAGGCTCTTTGCGGCGCCCTTCACGTCGCCGATGTCACGCTTGGCCTGCTGCGCACCCTTCCGGGTGTTCGCGACCAAGTCCATGATCATCTGGACGCGCATGTTGGCCACGGCGTGCTTCCTTCGCTCAGACGATCTCGACCCAGACGCCGTTGCCTTCGATCTCCAGAACGCGCCCGGCCTTGGACCGGGTATTGCCGCCATTCGTCTTCGCGACCGTCTGGTCGTCGACAATGTAGCAGTCGGAAAGGACATCGGCCTGAAGGATCGGATCGGTCGGCAGGTTCACGAAGCGAAAGACGCCGCGCTTGATCTCGATCTTGACGGCACCGGCAGAACCGGTCGCGTTGTTGGCAGTGTTCTGCGCTCTCCCGGCGGCCTTCAGCGTCGTGGACGTGGAACCGGGGACGGCGAAGCCGGCGGCGTTCAGTGCCGCGAGCGCGCCGTGATAGATCACAGTATTGGCCGCGACGGGCGCAACTATGAGCTGCCGGCCGCGTTCCAGCGTGTTGCGCGGATAGGTCAAGGCGACCATTTCAACATCCTTTCAACAGGGGGACATCAGCCTTTCAGAGCGGCCGGATCGAGGCCGAGCTGACTGGCGATCATGGTTTCGACCGAGCCCAAAGGCTGGGCTCCGGCGCGCTCGAGGACGCTGAAATCGTGTTCAGCCGTCGTCGTCAGGTGGCCATACGGACGGCCCGTCTTGGCCAGGAAGGTGTCGAACAGCGCCTCATTGGTGCTGCACAGCTCCGTCGCCCATTCCCGTAACGCGGGCGGGAATGCGCCGGATTTGATCGCGGTATCGACCTTCGCGGAGACGTTCCGCGAGCCGGAGCTGCGCCGCAGCTCGTTGAGCTGATTGACGACATCGGCCATGGCGGCGAGCGTGGATGCCAGCTCGGGGCTGGTGCCGGAAAGCGCCCGAATGGCCGTAAGGGCGTCATCGACGGAGGCGGTTTCCGTAAGGCCGAGTGCGGCAGTGATTTCCTTGGGCAACGGCATGGAATCGTCTCCAGATATGGACGGCTGGACCGACGCCAAAGCCGTCAGCTCCAGCGCAGGTGCATTGGTGAGAGCGGCGCGGAGGATGACCCGGACTTCGCAGGTTTCCTTGTCGGCGGTGAAGGTTGGGCTGATGTAGCGGTACTCGCGAGCCGAGAGCATCGCGCGAGCCTTCGCCGTCCATTCGACTCGGCCCCAGATGCCGTTATCGCGAACGGCCAGTTGGTCGATCCAGCCGGCTGCCGGCGCCGGCTGGCCATTGGCGCGGGCGTAATCCGTCTGATGTTCGTAATCGACCGGCAGGTATGCGCTGCCCGCGCGCGCCATTGTGCGCTCTACCACAGCCGCAGGATCGGACAGGACGAAACGGCGCCCGTCACGGGCCATCATCGGCCCATGGGTGAACAGATGGACCCACTGCGCCTTGTCATTCAGCGGCGCCTGGATCTCGCACAGGATCGTCTCGACCTGCACGGTGGTCACGCGAGATAGGGCGAGACGATGATGTCTACGAGCCCGGCCAGGACGTTGGCTTCACCGCCCGCAAGCGTGTTCTTCAGGAGGTTTCGCGCGTCCATTTCGAGCGAAGGAGGCACGAGGATGTGCGTCGGCTTGACGCCCAGCAGATGGTTCTTGTCGCCTCGGAGACCCGTCATCGCCTGCCGGGCGAGGTCGAATTCGTCGAACAGCAGCGGCGCGTTCGAAGCATAGGCGAGCTGCCAGAGGCCGAAGCCGACGTTCACGCGCGCATCGACGCCATAGATGAACTCCTTCCGCATGAAGACGTTCTCCTGGCCCGGCTGATCCATGGATTCGAAGGTGTAATCCTTCCGCTTCTGGAAGATGATCGGCTTCACCGCCCGCGAAAGGTCGAGCAGGTACCAGTAGGGGGCTTCCCCTGCGACGGTGCGCTTGTTGGACACGGCCAGGGGCTCGTCTCCGGGGCCGAAGCTGGCGTGGTAGCCGAAGAACGGCACGCCGTCATAGCCGAGCGCCGTGATGCCTTCCTTGAGAAGGCTGAAAACGAGCGTGTCGGGGTGAAGCTTCGTAACGCGCCCCATTTCGCTGAACATCGGGCCGTAGAGCCCGAATTTGTCGTCCTGCATGTCATTGCGGGCGACCGTGACCGTGCTTTCGAAATCCCGGTTCCTGATCCGAAAGCCGTGGGCACGAAGCTGTTGAAGCTGCCGCTCGCCGATCCACTCGCGCAGCGCCGGGAACTGGCCGAGCCAGGCGTATTCCTCTTCGGCGGTATCGCTCGACACAGTCATCGCGACCTTGTCGGCGAAGGACTCCGTGGCGTCGAAGGCCCCTTGGAATTTGACCTTGAAGCCCTTGAAGGCGCTTTCGAGGTTCTGGTTGGACAGGATCATATCAGCGGACCTTGCTATTGGAGCGTTTGAGGCTGGCGAGGTAGCGGCCACGAAAGCGGCGAGCAGATCGTGAGGTGATGCCGCCGGCGGCGGCGATCGCATTTGACGAAGCGCCGGCCTCGATGGCCGCGATCATGGCCGCTTCTCGGGACCGCTGGGCGGTGGTGAAGGCGCTGGATTCTCCAATGGGGATCGTGACCTTCTGCCGGGCATAGCCGGACGTGAAATGGTCGCTGATCTTCTGCGCAGGCTCGCGGCCAACGGCCTTCACCAGCCAGTTGCGATCCGACAGCTTCGCGACGATGAAGACATCCTGGCCACCTTGCGCCCGCTGGATCGCGATCGCCGCATCGCGGCCCGCGACCTCCTCGATCTCAGCGAGGATGCCCGGTAGCGGTGGATGGGATGATGTGAGCAACGGCGGCGCTCCCTGCGTTGAGCCTGGAGCAGAATGCCTGAGGAGGGCGTGTGACCGGACCCGGACGCGCGTCCGGGCCTAAAATCCGGCCGTCGGCGTCGATCTGATCTGAGGGGCCGGAAGGGTGGGCCGGCGATGCTGCGTAATCGCGTTTCTATCGCTTCAATTTCAGTTTCAAGAAAATTTCCGACCCAGAGTAGCGGCCGAACGAAAGAAGCCGCCTACGCGGCTCCTGAGGGCTTTTTCGCCTGAGCGTCGTGGAAGGCCTTGCGGCGGTTCATCACTCGAAGCGCGTTGATGGCCATGGCCGCGTGATCTTTGGTCATGAAGCGCAGCGCCGAGATCTTATAGGAGCGCTCGATCCAAGCTCGCATCGCGCCCGCGTTCTCGTCGCCCGACCACTGGCGCCAGAGCTGTTCGATCAAGGCGAGCTGGGCCGGCGTCGCCATGCCGCGCCGTACGTGCAGCGGCGGATTGGTCCGCTGAAAGCCCAGCGTCTCGAAAGCCCGGATCAGGGCCGTGAAGCCGGCCGGCGTGAGATCGCGCGCGCTGTCGGCCTGGCCGATGCGCCTTACCAGGCCGCGATACTCGTCCTCTGAGAGGCCGAGCTGACGCTTCGCCGCCTGGATCATGGCAATCTGCTTGCCGGTGATCATCGGGAGGCCTCACGCCGCTCCCGCAGTTTCACATGCGCGACGCTCGTCAGTTCGGCGATCACGTCAGCCTGATGAGCCACCATCTTGGCCATGAAATGGCTCAGATCAACACGGTAGAGGCCGTCCGGAAGTTCTTCCGTCGGATCGGCCATGCACTGCATGATCCAGTGAACTGCACGTAGATCGGTAACGGCTGTGTCGATTTTGCAGAGTGCATCCTGCAGATCATCGTCGAGCTTGTCGTTCTTCATCAGTGGGTTCCCCTGTCCTTCGATTCAACGGCAATTTCGATTCCTGCGAGCATTGCGGCCCCGGCGGTTTCGACGGCCTTCAGGCAGTCGGCTTGCCATTGCGTAATCAAGTCTCGCTGGATCTCACTTAGCGGTGTGGCCGCAATGTCTTGGCCCAATTCTTGGTTATGTACCAATATTAGGTGGACTAACGTTTGATAGTTACGGACGATCGTCGACAGTTGATCAACCGATAGCGCCTCAATATCTTTCATCGGACCGCCTCTGGCTGGATGGAAACTCTGCGGCGCTTGTCGGCGAGCGCGGCCTTGAAGGCAGGCATAAGCTCCAGCGCGTCGTGGATGTCGTGCAGCCGGATCGAGCTGCGCTGCGCGGCAATCCTGCGGGCTCGTGTCAGAACCTGGACAACACCGTCGGCGTGGAACTTGGCCCCGATCTTCCGCATGAGAGCATAGCAATCCATGCCTTCGACGCCGAAAGTGTTGGTGATGGCATCCGCATCTGAGTCGAGGATGCCATTGATTTGCTCGCGGCGCGGCACACGTCGCGATATCTGCGCGAAGGCGCCGTGATCGACATTGACCCGCTTCAGCACCTCAGCGTTGCCGCAGAAAATGAGAGGCAAATCGCACTTTTCCCACAGGTAAAGCAGCTCACGAACAGCCTTCAACGGAAGGTTCTGCGCTTCATCGATCAGCAACGCCGCGCCGGTGAAATCGCAACCGAAAAGCCTTTGCTGGAGATCCGAGAGGCCCTTGTCCGGATAGACGCCCAGCTCGTAAGCAACGTGCTTGAACAAAGCCAACATCGATCCAGACATGACGGCAGTCGCCGTGACGACCCGCGCCTTGGGATGCGAGGCCTGATACGCCTCCAACGCCATGGTCTTGCCCACGCCGGGATTGCCGACGATGGCGGCGCAGATCGTGTTTTCCCGCGCATCCTCGATCACGTCGAAGATCAGGCGCGAAACCTCTGTTTCGACGAAACGGGGCTTAGCCATGGACGATGTCCTTTCGCTTCAAGCGCTCCATGAGCGCGCGACGCTGTTTCAGGTGGTTTTGGGCTTCGCGGTTCTGCCGGTCCGCACGTTCCGTAGATGTCTCGCGCATGCCTTCGACCAGTTCGCGATGCTCCTCGGCCGGGCCGATGGTCGCGACGATCGGCGCGGGCAAGGGCGCCGGCAGCGCAGCAAGGGCAACCCGCCGCTCCTCCAGAACGTCGAGCTCGGGCGCCGATCGGTCGAGGTCGCGCAGGGATTGCCGCTGGAGCCGATCGCGCCTGGCGCTCTCGCGTGCACCATCGGTTTCGAGAAAGCCAAACGGGACGTCCGGTTCGACCCAGCACAGGAAGCGGTCGCGATCGTCGAGGACCGCGAGACGTCCGGGTTCCTCATAGTGAGGAACCAACAGCGTGACGCTGTTGCCCTGATGCGCCATGAGCGCGTCACTGGTCCAAACGCGGCCGCCATAACGGATCGCGCCCTGATGCAGCTTCCTCGGCTCCGGCCGAGAGAACGCTATCCGGAAGGCATCGGGATTCACCATGGTCATGCCCCACCCGGCGCCGATTGCCTTTGACAGTGAGCCATTAGGTGACAGGCCTTTGAGCGAGCTGCGCTTGCCGGACGGCATCGCATGGTAGGAGGCGAGCTGAGCCTGGATCACGCCGCGCAGCTCGTCGAAGCTGCCGGGAAACGGCTCGGGCTCCTTGCCCACATTCGCCGTCTTCTTCCGCATACGGTCGCCGCCGACCCAACCGGGAATGTGCCGGAAGTAGCCCTGCTCCAGCACCTTGAAGATGCCTTCAATTGGCTTTGCTGGGGCATTGTAAGGAAGCGACTGGACGATGTTGGAACGGCGCTCAGCCCATGGTTCGATCCGGTCGAAGTAGCTTCTCGCCTGTTGGTCGATCAGCTTCAGAGCATCGCCGACGAAAGCCATCCAATTGTATTCGGAGCCGTTGTCGTAATAGAGCGCGCGGGGACAGCCCCACTCCCGGACCATCCGCATGAAGCTGCCGATGACATGGGCATTCGTGATGCCCTCGCCTTTCTCCAGCAGCACCACATCCATGAAGATGCGGTTGGTCGCGGAGTCGAGCCAAGAGATGCCGCGCGGCGTCGCCAGCGAGCCGTCATTGCGGGTGCAGTAGATGTCGATCGGATGGATGTCCGCGAAGACGATATCCATCGGCATGAGGCCGTCGCGGGTCCGGCGCACGCGTGCCCGCCGCTCGTCGTCATGCGCCTTCCGATCGGTGTTGAACTTGTAGACGTTGCGAAAGTGCTTCTCACGCTCCAGGAAGGGCTGCGGAACCTCGCAGAAGCGGGCGCCTTCGCCCGGCTCGAAGCCGGCCTGGCGCGTGAGCGTGGCGAGCTTCGTGCTGGCCAGCAGCTTCAGCTGTGAGCCGCTGATGCCCTTCTTTGTCAGACCGCGCACATGCTGGCGCAGCTCCTCCGCGATCCGGTTCTTCGTCTCGTCGTCGAACGGCACGGCCTTGTCCCAGGCGCGGGAGAGGATGACTGCTGCTTCACCAGCATCAGCCCGCTTGCGGCGGCCGAGGCCGGCATCACCGTGCTTCTCAGCTGCGTCTAGCCAGCGCTGAATCGACCGCTCGGATACATGGAAGGGCTTGCGCCCAGGGCGCCACCGCTCCTGCGCAGCCGCCCGCCGGATGGCCTCGCCACGCTCGATCGATCCTTTGGGATGGGCGAGAGCATCAGCGATGACGTGGCGGCGAAACTCCCGCTCCTCATAGCCCTTAAGGCCGTCGAAGAGCTGCGGCGCCGGCTCGCCGTAAAGCTCGTTGAAGCGACGTTGAAGCTCGGCCGGTAGGCTATCGACGCGGACCTGATAGCAGAGGCCCGAGCGGCCGCCACGACCGCAAACAGTTCGACTGACAAGGACAACATCTCGCCAGCGGTAGCCAGCCTCTCGACGCGAACGTGCGACGGCCTTTTCCGCCGCCCTCTCGGATATGCCCGCCAGCTCCGCCAGTTCTGGCAGGGTGATGTAAGCCATCACGCGGCCGACCGTCCGAAAAGCTCGTCCACGAGCCTCTGCCTTATCTGGGCGCCGTTACGGCTATGCCTGAGGCCTTTGAGCGCCTTTTCGACGGTTTGCCTGTTAAGGCTGTTGACCTTACACCACGCGTTTAGTGTGGTGCCGCGAGCTACAAGCGCCGCTCGGACCGCGAGATAAGTATCTTGCGATCCGATCACGATCGAAGCGGTTCGAGGTTTGAGTATCGTATGGTGCATTTGTCATTAAATGCACCAGAATTTGGTGTTGTCAATGGTCGATGTATCAGAATCAGACATTGTTGAAGCGCTGCGCGCTATCATGGCGCGGCGTAAATTGAAGCTAGCCGATCTCGCGAAGTCGCTGGATATTCCGTATCGCAGCCTGCAAAACTACATGTATAAAAAGGCGCGAATGCCGCTGGACGTATACGTTCGACTGTGCTCGCTGCTCGGGGTAACTGCTGATTACCCGATCCAAGGCCGGTTCAGGCTAGAACATCACGATTTACAGCAGGCCATGATAGAGGTTTTTGGCGAGGAATTCTTCAATTCAATTGATTTCGACGAGTACCTGCGATGGACTATGACGCCTAAGAGGGAGCGAGACCCGGCTCGCATAAGGCGAACGGCCGGCAGCTTCGCGGTTCAGATAGCAGGGGAGTATGACCAACTCCGGGAGCTAAACATCAAGCCGGATGACCCCGAGGCATAGTTCGGCAATCGGTTCGGCAATCGCAAAAATCCGCAGTCGGCCCAAACGCTGGGTTCCGCAATAAGTGCTGATATTTCAATATCTTCGGAGATAACTGGCGAAGCTCACAATACGCATAACCGACTGCGCGGATTGGCGATCATTAACCTCAAACGATTTCAACGACTTAGCCCCTAACTCCGCCAAATAGCTCCGAAGCGCCGCCGCCAAATATCTTTCGCGCCTCCACTAGACCCTCCTGCCATCTCCTGTCAGCAGGCGCGAAACGAGAACGAAGAAAGAACTTGCGCGCGAGAACAAACCATGACCATTCTCGCTCACCGGCGCGGATTGAGATGTCCCCGTGCCCCTGCCATAAGGAGCGCAGATCGTGAGTCAGGCGAATCTCAAACTCGTGGAAGGGTCCTCGATGGACAAGGCCAAGGCGCTCGATGCGGCGCTCTCGCAGATCGAACGCGCCTTCGGCAAGGGCTCGATCATGCGCCTGGGCAAGAACCAGCAGGCGATCGAGATCGAGACCGTCTCCACCGGCTCGCTCGGCCTCGACATCGCGCTCGGCGTCGGCGGTCTGCCGCGCGGCCGCGTCATCGAGATCTACGGACCGGAAAGCTCCGGCAAGACCACGCTGGCGCTGCACACCATCGCCGAGGCCCAGAAGAAGGGCGGCGTCTGCGCCTTCGTCGATGCCGAGCACGCGCTCGATCCGGTCTATGCCCGCAAGCTCGGCGTCAATCTCGACGACCTGCTGATCTCCCAGCCCGACACCGGCGAACAGGCGCTCGAGATCACCGACACCCTCGTCCGCTCCGGCGCGATTGACGTGCTGGTCGTCGACTCGGTCGCAGCCCTCACCCCGCGCGCCGAGATCGAGGGCGAGATGGGCGATGTCCAGCCCGGCCTCCAGGCCCGCCTGATGAGCCAGGCGCTGCGCAAGCTGACCGCCTCGATCTCGCGCTCGAACTGCATGGTCATCTTCATCAACCAGATCCGCATGAAGATCGGCGTGATGTACGGCTCTCCGGAGACGACGACCGGCGGCAACGCGCTGAAGTTCTACGCCTCCGTGCGCCTCGACATCCGCCGCGTCTCGACGCTGAAGGAGCGCGACGAGGCCACCGGCAACCAGGTCCGCGTCAAGGTCGTCAAGAACAAGGTCGCGCCGCCCTTCAAGCAGGTCGAGTTCGACATCATGTTCGGCGAGGGCATCTCCAAGGTCGGCGAGCTGATCGATCTCGGCGTCAAGGCCGGCATGGTCGAGAAGTCCGGCGCCTGGTTCTCCTTCGACAGCCAGCGCCTTGGCCAGGGCCGCGAGAACGCCAAGAGCTTCCTCAAGGCCAATCCCGAGGTCGCGGCCAAGATCGAGGCCACGATCCGCCAGAACTCGGGTCTCGTCGCCGAGCGCATCCTCGACCAGGCGACCCCGACGGCGGATGATCTCGACGAGGGCGAGGCCTGAGGGAAGGCTCTCACCGGCGTCATGCTCGGGCTTGACCCGAGCATCTCCTGCCGAGAGATTCTCGGGTCTACGCGGAGTTTATCCTTGGGCCGATCAGAGATCGGACCCGAGCGCTTCGCCCGAGAATGGCGTCACACGAAACACGGGCGGCCCTCGGGTCGCCCGTTGTCGTTTGGGCTCAACGCCTTGCGCTCTTCACTCTCTCGACAGCGGCAGGCCGCCTCACTAGAACGCTTGAAACCGCCGGCCCTGCCCGGAGGGCAGCCCGATAGCCAAGAGTTCGAACAGCGATGAGCGGCGTCAACGAAATCCGGTCCACCTTCCTCGACTACTTCAAGGGCCAGGGCCATGAGGTGGTGGCGTCGAGCCCGCTCGTGCCGCGCAACGACCCGACGCTGATGTTCGCCAATTCGGGCATGGTGCAGTTCAAGAACGTCTTCACCGGCCAGGAGAAGCGGCCTTACGTCCGGGCCACCACCGCGCAGAAATGCGTCCGCGCCGGCGGCAAGCACAACGACCTCGACAATGTCGGCTACACGGCCCGCCACCACACCTTCTTCGAGATGCTGGGGAATTTCTCCTTCGGCGACTATTTCAAGGAACAGGCGATCAGCCATGCCTGGACGCTGGTCACCCGCGAATTCGGCCTGCCCAAGGAGAAGCTGACCGTCACCGTCTTCTCCGAGGACGACGAGGCCCACGGCCTCTGGAAGAAGATCGCCGGCCTGCCCGATTCCCGCATCATCCGCATCCCGACGTCGGATAATTTCTGGCGCATGGGCGACACCGGCCCCTGCGGCCCCTGCTCTGAGATCTTCTACGACCATGGCGACCACATCCCCGGTGGCCCGCCCGGCTCGCCCGACGAGGATGGCGACCGTTTCATCGAGATCTGGAACCTCGTCTTCATGCAGTATGAGGAGGCGGCGGGCGGCGTTCGAACCAACCTGCCTCGCCCCTCGATCGACACCGGCATGGGGTTGGAACGCATCGCCGCCGTGCTCCAGGGCACCCATGACAATTATGCGATCGACCTGTTCGCGGCGCTGATCTCCGCCATCGCCGACCTCACCAATGTCCCCTCCGACGGGCCGATGAAGGCGAGCCACCGCGTCATCGCCGACCATCTGCGCTGCTCGGCCTTCCTGATTGCCGACGGCGTGCTGCCCTCGAACGAGGGCCGCGGCTATGTGCTGCGCCGGATCATGCGCCGCGGCATGCGCCATGCGCAGCTGCTCGGCGCCAGGGAGCCGCTGCTGCACCGCCTCGTTCCGGTGCTGACCCGCGAGATGGGCCGCGCCTATCCCGAGCTGCTGCGCGCCGAGGCGCTGATCTCGGAGACGCTGCAGCTCGAGGAAACCCGCTTCCGCACCACGCTCGCCCGCGGCCTGACCCTGCTCGACGACGCCGCGAAGGACCTGACCGCCGGCCAGAGCCTCAAGGGCGAGGTCGCCTTCACGCTCTACGACACCTACGGCTTCCCGCTCGACCTGACGCAGGACGCGCTGCGCGCGCGCGGCGTCACCGTCGACACGGATGGCTTCGATGCCGCCATGCAGCAGCAGAAGGCCAAGGCGCGCGCCGCCTGGGCCGGCACCGGCGAGGCCGCCACCGAGAAGCTCTGGTTCCCGCTGCGTGACAGGCTCGGCGCCACCGAATTCCTCGGCTACGACACCGAGACCGCCGAGGGCGTCATCACCGCGCTGATCCGTGACAATGCCGAGGTCGAGACGCTCGCCGCCGGCGAAAGCGGGCTGATGATCGTCAACCAGACGCCGTTCTATGGCGAGTCCGGCGGCCAGGTCGGCGATGCCGGTACGGTCCGCGGCGCCGGCTTCCTGGCTGAGGTCGGCGACGTCCAGAAGAAGCTCGGCGATGTCTTCGCCCATGCCGTCACGGTCAAGGAGGGCGTGCTGAAGCGCGGCGCCGCCGTCGAACTGACGGTCGACCATGCCCGCCGCACCGCGATCCGCGCCAACCACTCCGCCACCCATCTGCTGCACGAGGCCCTGCGCCTCGTGCTCGGCGACCATGTCGCGCAGAAGGGCTCGCTGGTCTCGCCCGAGCGCCTGCGCTTCGACTTCTCGCATCCCAAGCCGATTTCGGACGAGGAGCTGCGCGAGGTCGAGGAGATCGCCAACGCCATCGTGCTCAGGAACGAGCCGGTTTCGACGCGGCTGATGAGCGTCGACGAGGCCATCGCCTCGGGCGCCCGCGCCCTCTTCGGCGAGAAGTACGGCGACGAGGTCCGCGTCGTCTCGATGGGCACGAATGCGACTGGCCGCGCCTTCTCGGTCGAGCTCTGCGGAGGCACCCATGCCGGCCGCACCGGCGATATCGGCCTCGTCAGCGTCGTCGGTGAGAGCGCGGTCGCCGCCGGCGTCCGCCGTCTCGAGGCGATGACCGGCAACGGCGCCCGCCTGCGGCTCAACACCGAGTCGCGTCTGCTCGATGGCCTCGCCAGCCTGCTCAAGGTGCCCGCGCACGAGGCCGGCCCACGCTTGGCCGCGCTGATCGAGGAGCGCCGCAAGCTCGAGCGCGAGCTGTCCGAGGCTCGCAAGAAGCTCGCCATGGGCGGCGGCGGCGAGGCGCAGGATCCGGTCCAGGAGATCGCCGGCACGAAGCTGCTCGCCCGCGCCGTCACCGGCGTCGAGATGAAGGATCTCAAGAGCCTGGCCGACGAGGCCAAGGCCCGCATCGGCTCCGGCGTCGTCGCCATCGTCGGCGTCGCGGAGGATGGCAAGGCCGGCGTCGTCGTCGGCGTCACGCCGGACCTGACGGACCGTTTCGATGCGGTCGCGCTGGTACGCGCGGCCTCCGAGGCGCTCGGCGGCAAGGGCGGCGGCGGACGCCGCGACATGGCCCAGGCCGGCGGCCCCGACGGCGGCAAGGCGCAAGGAGCGCTCGACGCCGTCGCCGCCGCGATGGGCTAAAGGCGGCATGGCCGTCGCCGCTCCCAAGGGTTGGCGGCGGCAGGTCCATCTCTGGCTCGACCATGGCGCGGGCGACGATCCCGTCGCCAACGGCATCCATCGCGGCCTCGTCCTGCTGATCTGCGCCAATGTCGCGGCGATCGTGCTGGAATCGGTTCCCGATATCGCGGCGCGCTTCGGCCCGGTCTTCCATGCGCTCGAAACCGTCTCGCTGGCGCTCTTCGCGCTGGAATATGTCGCGCGCCTCTGGGTCGCGCCCGAGCATGTGCGCTACCGCGCGCTGACGCCGGCGCAGGCGCGGCTGACCTATGCCGCCTCGTTGCCGGCCATGGTCGACCTGCTGGCGACCCTGCCGCTCGCCTTCGCCATGCTGGGGCTCGCCGACCTGCAGTTCCTGCTGCTGTTGCGGCTGCTGCGCTTCTTCAAGCTCGGGCGCTACTCGCCCGGCATGGCCTCGCTCGCTGCCGCGCTCCAGGCCGAACGCAAGGCCCTCTTCGCCTGCTTCGTCGTGCTGATGGGCGTGATGCTGATGACGGCGAGCGTCATGCACCTCGTCGAGCGCGAGGCCCAGCCCGACAAGCTCGGCACCATTCCGGACGCAATGTGGTGGGCGATCATCACCCTCACCACCGTGGGCTATGGCGATGTCTCGCCGATCACCGCCGCCGGCAAGGCGGTCGCCGCCGTCACCGCGGTGCTCGGCCTCGTCATGCTGGCGCTGCCGGTCGGCATCGTCGCCACCGCCTTCGCGCAGGAGATCCACCGCCGCGAATTCGTCGTCACCTGGAGCATGATCGCGCGGGTGCCATTATTCGGCCAACTCGATGCGGTCGAAATCGCGGAGGTGATGCAGTTCCTGCGCGCCCGCACGGTCCGCAACGGCGTCGTCGTCGCGCATGATGGCGAGCCGCTGCAGGCGCTCTATTTCGTCGCCAGCGGCGAGGTCGAACTCGCTCTGCCGGAGGGAAAGACGATTCTGGACGAAGGCCATTTCTTCGGTGCGCTGGTGCTGGACGACGTCGCGATCACGAGCCACGCCTCGGGCGTCAACGCCGCCGTCGCGACCGCGCCGACCAAGCTGCTCGTGCTCGACCAGATCGACTTCAAGGCGCTGACCGCGCGCAGCCCGAAGCTCGCCGCCCATATCCGCAAGCTGGCCCGCGACGCATGAGGCGGCGCCGTCTCGTGCTGCTGGCAGTGGCCGCCCTGCCGCTGGCCGCGCTGGCCTCGGCTCATGCGCAGGCTCCGGCCCAGCCGGCGACCGCCCGCAAGCCGCCCCAGCCCGGCGGCCCGGCGCTCTCGGCCTCGCAGCGGGTGATGGCCGGCTCGCCGCTGAGTGTCCTGGCGACGCGTGCGCCGGAGGGGTCGCGGCTCGCCATCGCCCGCCCGGCGGACCCGCCCGCGACCGCCATCGTTGTTGTACCGCTCGGCCCCCGCCCGTCGGCCAGCCTGCCCACGCCGGGCGAGGCCGGCGCCTATGAACTGCGCCTGACGCGCGACCAGGACGGCGCCCCGGTCATCCTGCTGCGCCAGCCGCTCGTCACCACGCCGCCGGAGGCGACGCTGGCCGCACCGGCCCGCATCGGCCGCGGCCAGGCCCTGCCGGTGCGCGGCATCGGCCCCAATGGCGAGCGCGACCGCGTCGTGCTGGTCCCGGCCGGCGCCGCCCCCGAGGCGGAAGGCCCGTCCTTCTTCCCGCAGGAGAACGTCGAGGCGACGCTGGACGGCCCCGACCAGCCCGGCGCCTACGAGCTGCGCTATGTCATGGACGCCCCCGTCAGCGGCCTGCGCGTGCTGGCGACGCGGGCGGTGACGGTGGAGTGAGGCTGGGCAGCCCCGTCTGCCGGCCTTACCCCTGGATCTTGCCGAACTTGCCGCGGGCGATCCTTTTCGCCACCCCGACGCCGCTCTTGATGCGCTGCCCTTCCGGCGCGATCGGCATGACCCAGATCTCCTCGCGGTTGCCCCAGGACAGCACGAGATCGTCGTCGATCTCCCAGCGCCCGGTGCGCCCGGCGGCATCCTTCACCGTTCCGTTGGGATTGACGCAGAGCGAGGCCTCGGTGTCGTAGGTGCCATTCTTGATCGGCCAGTCGAACACGTATTTCGCCCCGCCCGGCAGGCTCCAGGTGCCGACCAGCCGCACCGCGTTCACTTCCTTGATGATGTCGGCATGCTGCATGAGCGGAAAGCGCAGCCAGAGATCCGTGTAGGTGAGCGACTCGATCCAGGCGGCCCTGAGGCTGGGGCCCAGCATGTTGGCGAACAACCTGAATTTCGGGCCGTCACCATTGTGGACCTCGCTCACGTCGGGGTTCTTGAAGGAATGCGCGGCCGTCGTATGGCCATAGACCCAGACGCCGAGCCCGATCCGATCGTTGAGGGAGGTGGTCAGCCCCCCCGGCGATCCCGCGAGACAGGAATAGAAGACGACGCTCGCGCCCGGCTTCAGCTTCGGCTTGAGCGCGTCCGCCATCTTGTTGATGTCGTCGGGCGTCAGGATGTGGCCACCGAGCTGCGTGTTGTAGCCGTGCCCGAAATAGGCGAACAGATCGAGCCCGCCGGCCATATTCTCGATCTTTTTGAGCAGGTCGTCGCGGTTGCGCGGATAAGGCAGGCCATTGGAAAACTCCGAATAGCCGCCGGTATAGGCGTCCCGCAGCCGGGCCGCGGCCGGCTTGAAGACGATGTCGCAGTCCTTCTCGTCCTTCTTGTTGTCTCTCGTGGTGATGGCCCAAGCATTGATCACGGCCGGCTCCGGGGCTGCTGCGACGGTGACGCCCATGGGAGACCAGCATACCGGGATCGCACGTCCCTCAAACGGATGAGGTCGACTGCACGGCGGTCACGGGCGTGACGGCGGTAACGGGACGCGCCCGCCCGGGTTGGTCCTCGGAATGCCGACTGATCGTCCGCCGAATCTTATCCCCGCAGTCTCACCCGCCCCTATGCTCCCCCTGCTGCACCCGACCAAGGGGGCTGTCGCGAGGCGTCGTGCGGCCGGGTGTGGTGGC
>NZ_LSKN01000329.1:0-564 GCF_001557075.1 Methylobacterium sp. CCH7-A2 | reverse complement strand
GCCCGCCCATCCGGCCATAGGTCTTCGCCAGGGCGACGAAGTCGTCCGAGGTCAGCGCGAAGGCGTCGGGCGAGCCGGCGGCGATCCTGAAATACGCGCGGAATTCGGCATCGACGAGATGCGGCGGCTGCCCCCTGGCCGCACCGACGCCGAGATTGATCGAGGGCTCGCGGAAGTGCAGCGGCATCAGCTGCGCATGGATGTCGGTGACGTGCAGGATCGTCAGCGTGCCCAGCGGATCGAAGCGCAGGATGTCGCTCTGCGCCAGTTTCTGCTGTGCCGCTGCCCGCCCGAGCGGGCCCAGCCCGGAGGCTGCCGCAATCGCCGCAGCGGCGGCCGTCGCCTGGAGAAATTCGCGTCTCGTGACCATGATTCACCCTCTGGGCGAACGCCGAGCGCCGCCCACCTGCAATGTCCTTTTGGACATCGCGCGTCACGTCATCAGGATTCTCGCCGGCCCGGCAGGCCGGCTCGTTCAGCCGACGGTCAGCTTGTTCTTCGAGCTGTACTCGGAGCCGTCGTCATCCTTCCAGACGAAGGTGAACTCGCCCGATTCCGTCGCCT
>NZ_LSKN01000328.1:0-822 GCF_001557075.1 Methylobacterium sp. CCH7-A2 | reverse complement strand
TCGTCGCCATTGCCGCAGTCAAACTCTGGCTACCCTTTGTCCACGAAGCCTAGCTGAGCCGATTCTGCAGGCGTCTCTATGCCGCAGGTCAGCTTGTTCTCCCGACGGGGCTGTCCATCACTGCTTGTCGGTCGACCGCAATTTCTGCTAGCGTCCGCTTCTGGGTTGGCCGCCAATGTCAGGAAGTGTGAAGGGTTTCGGATGCCGGCACTTGCGTTCGCGTTCGGACCGGGCTGAGGGCCGGCGTCCGAAAGCCTCCATGGGAGGAAGCCGCGGTCCGGGGCCGTGGGCTATGGGGATTTCGCCGCGCGGCCTGGTGGGCGGGATCGTGCGAGGCGCGCGACGGCGGCGCAATGCGCCGACCGGGATGCCCGGAAGCCTGAAGTTTGGTGCGTCTGTGCGGGATCCGTGATCGCCGCAAGGTCCATTTCCGCGATCAGCGCGATCGGGATCGCCCGCTCTCTGGCCGAGACCGGTCGTTGTTCCTCAGGGTGTCGCTGCGGCGCCATCGTCATGAGGTGTCGATCCTGACGGCGAGGATGGTGCGCGGTGCCGTGCCCGGAGCGAAGCGCTCGACCAGGATCATGCGACCGCCGCAGCAGGGGCAAGGAGGCCTCCGCTCATCGACCGGATCGGATTGTTTCGCCGAGATCTCTGCTTCACGATCTGCCGTCGTTATGGCCGGCGTCGGCGCCGCCATGATCTGCCTGATGCGGGCGATGGTGTCGGCACGGCGGCACGAGGCGAGCAGGCCGTAATGGCGGATGCGGTGGAAGCCGTCGGGCAGGACGTGGAGCAGGAACCGGCGGATGAACTCGGGGG
>NZ_LSKN01000327.1:0-381 GCF_001557075.1 Methylobacterium sp. CCH7-A2 | reverse complement strand
TCCGCGCCCTTGCAGGCGCCGCTCTTCGCGGCGGTTGGGCTTGGACCCGCGAGATGTGCGGGAGGGACGACGCAGCAGGAAAGGCCGGACGTAAAGCGCCGGGAGAGATGATGGAGCAACGAGAACTCGAAGAACTGAAGGGGCGCGTGTTGTGTGCGGCGGTGCTGGAGAAAGCCGGCTTCGCCATCGATCTGAAGGAGAGCACGCGCCGCGCCGTCAAGCACCGGCGCGGCAGCGACATCATCATCGTGATCCACGAAGGCCGGGGCTGGTTCGATCCGCTGTCGGACGCCAAGGGCGATGTCTTTTCGCTGATCCAGCATCTGGGGGCTCCGTGGGCATTTCTACATTAATACACGCTAAGGGAATTTGAAGTTGTTT
>NZ_LSKN01000326.1:0-849 GCF_001557075.1 Methylobacterium sp. CCH7-A2 | reverse complement strand
TTGAAGGGCCGGCCGCCGTTGCGCCCGCGGGCTCGTGCTGCGGCGAGGCCGGCATTGGTGCGCTCGACGATCAGCTCGCGCTCGAACTCCGCCAGCGCCGCGAAGAAGTTGAACATCAGCCGGCCGTTGGCCGTGGTGGTGTCGATCGCGGCGCCTTGGCCGGTGAGCACCTTCAGCCCGACGCCGCGTCTATTGAGAGCCTGCACGACATCGACGAGGTGCTTGAGGCTGCGGCCCAGCCGATCGAGCTTCCAGACCATCAGCGTGTCGCCATCGCGCAGCGCTCTCAGGCAGGCCTCCAGTCCTGGGCGGTCGTCGCGTTTTCCCGACGCGCGATCGGTGTAGAGTTGATCGACGGCGACGCCGGCCGCCACGAGCGCGTCGGATTGCAGATCGACGACCTGGCTGCCGTCCGTCTTGCTCACGCGCATGTAGCCTATCAGCACCAGCTTCTTCCCTTCCGGCGCCGTCACGCAAACGGCCGATTATCCGAGCGCCGCTACTGCAGCTTGATGATCGACGAATCGTGTCACTAATCCCGTCATTCTGTCAAAGGCCTGCAAACGCATCGAGCTGTTGATTGTGTGACGCAATCCGACTGATCGGACTCGGCGAGGTCGGTGAGGCGGGTTAGGGTCGATCATCCTTGGGGAGGATGGCCGACATGGCGCGGCGGGAGCTGCTGACCGATGACGAGCGCGGGCGCCTCTTCGGCATTCCCGAGGGCGAGAGCGAACTCATCCGGCATTACACCTTGTCGCCCGCTGAGTTCGACCTTGCCGCCGATCGGCGCGGCAGTCGCAACCGTCTTGGATTTGCGGTCCAGCTTTGCCTTCTGCGCTATCCGGG
>NZ_LSKN01000325.1:0-850 GCF_001557075.1 Methylobacterium sp. CCH7-A2 | reverse complement strand
GTCGATGCCGGGCGCGGCCTCGGCCTTCGCGACGGGCTCCGCAGCCGCGGCCGGCGCCTCGCCCGGCATCGACATGTCGAGGCCGAAACCGGCCTGGCCGGCGGCAGCGAGAGGGGTGATGACGAGCTTCATCTCGTCGCGGACGAACATGAAGACGTCCTCGATCTCGTCCTGCGAGCAGGCGCTCTCCAGCGTTACCGTCCAGGTGATCAGGCAGGTCTCGGGGTCGAGGTCGGCCAGGACGGGGATCGCGGCCGTGTCGGCCTCGACCGTGCAGGGACCGAGCGCGCGCAGATCGTCGAGCAGGACGAGCGGGTTGGTGCCGTTGCGCAGGATGCCGGGCTCGAAGGCGATCTCGATACGCCAGCCGGCGGAGGCGGGAGCCTCGGGCGCGGCTTCGGGGGCGTTCTCGGCCGCGGGGCCTGCCTCCTTCGCCGTGGCCGGGCCGGCGCCGATCAGGCGCTGCAGCTCCTCGACGATCGCGTCGCCGATGATCGGGTCGGTGGAGTCGGGGTCCTCGATCAGCGTGCGGATGTAGTCGCGGGCCGAGAGGGAAACCGTGACGATCTCGTGGTTCGCGTCGATCTTGCCCTTGCGGATCAGGTCGAAGGCGGTCTCGAAATCATGGGTGAAGGCCGCGACCTTGTCGAAGCCGAACATGGCGCCCGAGCCCTTGATCGTGTGCAGCGCCCGGAAGGCGGCGTCGATCAGGTCGCGGTTCTGCGGCGACTGGCCGAGATCGAGCAGGACGCTCTCGAGTGAGTCCAGCAGCTCGGACGCTTCCTGCCGGAATGTTTCCGTCGGATCGAGTTCCATCAGGCCCTCACGAGTTTGGCGACGACGGCGAGCA
>NZ_LSKN01000324.1:0-634 GCF_001557075.1 Methylobacterium sp. CCH7-A2 | reverse complement strand
CATAGGCGGAGAGGCTAGGGCCAAGCGTGCCGTAGCTGACCTCCTTGGGGTCGAGCTGGTGGCAGGCGAAGCAGTTGCCGCCTGCCACTGTGCCCGGCGGATCGGAAAACTGGCCGCCGCGGCCGTTATTGGCGACCGCATAGCCCTTCTTCCAGTCGCCCAGCAGCTTGCCGTCGGCGGGATAGGTGACCTTGGCGAGCTCGCGCTTGATGATCGCCTCCGATTGCGCGGAGGAGACATTGTTGCGAGTGGTGTTGCAGACGGCGAGCGACTCGTCGGGCGTGATCCGGGCCTGCCATTCGGGCGAAGCCTTGCCGAAGGTCGATTTGACATAGGCCTCGATCGTGGCCTGGCTCGGCTTCTGCTGCGCCAGCGCCGGGCCGGCGGTCAGAAGGGCGGCGCAGGCCGCGGTGAAGAATGCGGTTCTGATCATCGGTTCCGTCCTCTCAGCGCTTGATCGAAGGCACGGCGATCTCGCCACCAGCGGCCTGCTTCTGCAGGAAGACCGTCAGCGCGGTCAGGCTATCGGAGCCGAAATCGGGCACCGGCCAGCGCTGCTGGCGGTAGCAGTCCCAGAGCCGGTGCTGCATCGTGCGCAGCGCGCTCTGCGAGACACGATAGGTCGGCCAGGACG
>NZ_LSKN01000029.1:0-3751 GCF_001557075.1 Methylobacterium sp. CCH7-A2 | reverse complement strand
CGCCAACTACTTCAGCGCGGCAGGGTACGACGCAACCTGATGGGATTCCGCTCTAAATATATAGAATATATCGCCGGCAATGAAACATCGGAAAAAATTTACTTTGCATGGGCGCAGGGTTTTATGAACGCGCATTAGTCAGAGCTCCAGCAGGCGTAGATGAAAATCTAGACTTGATCCCATCCAGATTTCCGATTGTTGAGCAAATGTCATTCGTAAAAAACTGGTGCAGATCCAATCGTGATCATGATTTTAGCGATGCCGCTTTTGCGCTCTTCAAAGTACTACGAGCGCAGATACTGAAACAATGACACCAATGAAGAAACGCGTATTATTGATTGAGCTACGGCAATTGTACCCCTGCATTGGGCTGTAGCGCGGGGCGGCGCCGGGCAAGAGGCGCCGCCCCGACCTTATTTGAGCGCAAGGCTCAGGCAGAGTTTTTAACCCGCAGATTCCTAGAGCGTTTTCCGATCAGGTCGCATCATATCGTTCGGAGGTGAAGTGACGTTGTCCCCTCCCACGTTCAAGTAATGATTGCCCGACTCGAGCTCGAAATAGCTGGTTTGCGTGACATCGTTGAAGCTGAACGCCGCAGAGCGGATGCCGAAGCAAAACGAGCTGATGGTGCGGAGGCCAGCTTTCGGGGCCTGGTTGAGGTTGAGCGCCAACGAGCTGATGCAGCAGCAGCCGATCGAGACGCCTGGCGAAATTTGGCGCAGCGACCGTGGTGGCGCCGATTGGCAGGCTAGCGAGCACTCCCATGTGAAGGGAGTGCTTGAGCTGCCTCACCTTTCGAAGCCGTCGCGCCCCAGCTGCGGTGAGCTTAGTTTGGGCTGCTGATCGGGTGTCTCAGGCCCGCCCAGGTGCCCCTCCTGACGAAGACGCTTGTACATTTCGGGTCCCGGAATCTCCCAGCTCCTGATCGTCTCGCGCGTCTTGGCGACCCAAATCCCTTCAATTGGGTCGTGCCGAAGCGCTTCCAGCCTTTGGGCGAGATTGCTTACGGCTCTGACGATGATCTCGCCGAGGGCGCGAACGACGGCACCTAGCAGAGCTTCCTGTCGGGCTGCGATCGGCTCGCGCCGCTGCCGCTTCTCGATGAACAGCAGGAGCAACGCCACTAACGGCTTTTCGCGATCGGTGGCGTGTTCGAGGCGCCACGGCGCCGGAGCGGGTTTCGCGAGCGGTTCTGGGGCCGTCGCCTGCACGGCCACTTTCGCGGCCGCGGCCAGCGGGTCGGACGCCCGAGGCGGGCTGGACTTCAGCAATTGCCGGACGGCCCGCTCTTGAGCCTCCTGGGCGGCCTGAGTGCCCAAGCCGGCCCTCTGAGCAACTGCGGTCTCACCGGCCCGCCGTTGCTGCTCCTGGGCCTCCTGATCGGCCTGGATCTCTCGGAGCTCCCGGGCAGCCCGGCTGTAGTCCTGGCGCGCCTCACGGATCTCGTTGTTGAGGCGAGCGCGACGGGACCCAGGCACATAGGCCGCGCCTGCCTGGCGAGCCTCACGACGCCGGCGGCGTTCGACGGCGGTCAGGTCAGGCCCGAGGTGCTTCGTGCCCGGACCGACCAAGCCAGCGGCGGCGCGCGAGCGATGGTCAATCCGCTCGGAGCGACCCGCCTCGAGTAGGGCCTGGTTGGCCATCTCGGCCCAGACCGACCGGAGTTTCTCGATCTCGGCCGAGCCCGTCTGGGCCGCGTCCAGGATCCGGGTCTTGGCCCCGAGGGACCCATCCGCCTCAACCACACGGGTGGTCGTCAGGATGTGGGCGTGATGATTGCGCTGGTCGCCCTCCAGGTTCGGGACATGGATCGCGACATCGGCTGCGACCCCGTAGGTCTCGACCAGGTGACGGGCAAAGCGCTTGGCCAGCATCGACCGCCCGACGGCGTCGAGCTCGGCAGGCAGAGCAAGCTCGTACTCCCGGGCGACAGTGCTGTTGCAGCGCTTCTCGGCCAGCTCCGCTGCGTTCCAGAGTTCGGCCCGATCCGCGGCCCATTCGGCCGTCGCCGGCGCGACGACGAAGGAGCCGGCGACTCCGGAACGCCGGCGATAGTCGTGGATCAGGCCGCTACCGCGATCCTCGATCCGGGCGCCGGAACGATACGCTGCAGCAGCGGTCGCAGAACGACCGGCTGAGCGTGAAATCGCTTTGACGCTGAGATGATAAATCGCCATCCGTTTCCGCCGCTATGGGGTGCAGGGGCTTGGCCCTTGCCGTACGCAAACTCGCGAAGTTTGCATAAGTGCGCCTTTTAGTAATTTCTCCTTGCTTTCTAATGGTACGTGACACCTCGCCATCCCGCAACTATCCTGTCGCGATGGACCAAACTGGATATTGCAATGAACGATATGGAAGAGAGCCCCTTGGTGGCTCGCAAAAAGAAGGTTCTGGAGGATCTCCAGAAAGCCAAACTCAAGCTGCAGAAAATTCAAACCCAGGAACGGAAGGCAGCTCGAAAGGACGACACCCGTCGGAAAATTTTGCTCGGCGCGAAACTGCTCGAGGAGCTCAAGAACGTCAAAAACCTGGACAATCTAGTGTTCCACTGGATCAGCACCATGCAGCCACGCGATAAGCCACTCTTCACAGAGCTCGCGGCCGAATTAGCCCAGCGGCGGCAGAATCCCCCTCAGGGATAGCGCTGACGGCCGTGCAGAACCCGCACGATCACGATCCGGGCCGCCTCGACCCGATACACCACCACGAAGGGCGTCCGCGTCGGCGGGAACTCCCGGGTGCCCTCGATCCGGCCGACCCGACCCATCTCTGGAAACCCGCCCAGCTTATCGATCGCCGCGCGGATCCGGATGACCTGGTCGCGAGCGGCGGTCGGATTGTCCTGAGCGATGATGCTGGCGTGATGAGCCAGATTTTGCAGCGCGCGGCGGCTGTAGACGACCCTCATTGGCGTTGGGTCGCCGCCACGATCGCCGCCTCGACCGCAGCAAAAGCCTCGTCAGCTTCGATCAGCTCGTCGCGATCGGCCTCCTCGAGGCCGGCCTGCACCTCGGCCCGGAACCAGGCGTCGTGGTCCGCTGCCTCGCGCTGGCGCCGCAGCCGCTCGGCCTGGTCGGGCCGGCGGTGCCCACCGGCCTCCTCATGACCGCTGGCATCGACCTCAAAGCGGGCCAAGCCCAGTTCCCCCTGTACGAAGGCCGCGGCGCTGTTGAGATGGCGCCACGTCCGCAGCTGTCGGCGTGTCGAGGCGACCACGCGTTCAAGGGCGCCGTAGCGCACCAGAACCGCCCAGCCACCGGGCTGGCCAAGCACGGTAGCACTGCGGATCGCCTGGGCTTCGACCAGGTTCCGCACCGCGCGGGAATCGATCATCTCGGGTATTCGTTCGGATCGGGACATTGCGGCACCGCCTTCTCAAAGAGATTGGGAGCATTCATTCAATGAATGCGACGCAAAGACAAGCGCGTCGCGACCGCCATGTTCCATAAATCCCATTCGGCGAATCCCGAGCAGACAAGGTCACCGCTCGACCTGGAGGAGGCAGCTCTCGACCCTTCTCGGACATCGCAGCTTCGGTAGCGCATCTGCTTTGGGAGCAGAGGGTCCAAGGATTTGCAGTCCTATGCACCCCTCCCCGCCAAACAGGTAGACGCAAGAGACTTAAAATCCCTTGGGATCCGAGCTGGGGAATTCTCGCCCTCCCTTCCTCGAAAAGCCCTTGGCCGGAGCGTAGCGGAGGGTCGTGTCCCATAGCGTGGTGTAGCTGACGGTGGTCACCGGCGATTGCCGG
>NZ_LSKN01000323.1:0-3069 GCF_001557075.1 Methylobacterium sp. CCH7-A2 | reverse complement strand
CGGTGGACGAAGCCTGCTCGGTCGAGCCCTGCGAGAGCTGCTCGGCGCTCGCCGAGAGTTCCTGCGAGCCCGAGGACATGTTCTCGGCGGCCGAGGTCACCTGGCCGACGACCTCGCGCAGCTTCTCGACCGTGCCGTTCAGCGCGGTGACGAGATCGCCGACCTCGTCATTGGACTGCACCTTGGCGGTCTGGGTCAGATCGCCGGCCGCAACCGCATTGGCGATGGCGACGGCGCCGGCGACACCGCGGCTGATGTTGAGCGCGATCCAGACGGCGGCAGCGACGGCGATCAGCAGCGAGGCCGCGACGATCGAGAGCAGCATCATCTTGGCGAAGGCGGCTGCCGAGGTCGCCTCGGTCGCGATCTCGGCCATGCGCTTCTCGGCGAAGGCCGTGTAGGCGTCATAGGCGGCGAGCGTCTCGAGCAGGGCCTTGCGGCCTTCGCTCTTGGTCAGGTCGGTCGCCTTGATGACGCCGCCCTCGCGAGCGATGTCGGAGGCGCGGGTGCCGACCGACAGCACCTGCTCGCCCCGGCTTTCGATGTCCTGGGTCGGGAGACCCACGCCCTTCAGCGCGGAAACGGCAGCCGCCTTGGTGCGCTTGAAAGCCTCGCCCTGGTTGGCGAGCGCCTGACGCTTGGTATCGAGATCCGCCATCGTCGTGGCGGTGAAGGTCTCGATCAGCATGCGCAGATAGCGCGCCGTCTCGTAACGGGCCGTCATCACCGCGCGTCCGGCGACGGTGTGCTGCATCGAGTCGGGCTGCTTGGCGAGTTCGGTCAGGGCTGCGTCATAGGCGGCGTTCTGCGCCGCCAGTGCCGGGACACCTTCGGCGGCCCAGAGATCATAGGCGCGATTGGCCGAGTTCAGCTTGGCGTTGCGGACGGTTTCGTCCTGGACATCGTTGAGGACCTTGCTCTTGGCCGTCGCCTGGTCGATCAGCCTTTTGCCCTCGGGCGAGGCGATCGCATAGAGTTCCGAGGTGATCCGCGCGGCATTGGCCCGGCGCGTCATCATCTCGGCCGCGGCGGCCTCGATGTCCTTCGTCTCGGAGGCGAGGATCGCGTTCTTCTCGGCGCGGACCTGGGCCTGGAGCTGGCTCTGGATCTCAGCGATCTTCGAAATCCGCTGGCCCTGACCGATGATGGTCTGCTGGGACGTCTCCATCTTGGCCAGCTCCTGATAGGAGAGCCCGCCGGCGACCATGGAGAGTGTGATGATGACGCCAAATGCTGTCGCCAGCTTGGCCTTGATCGTGAAACGCATACTCTTAGCCCCCAATCCCCAAGTAAAACTCAGCCCAGAATCCTGGACATGTCCGGAACGATGACGAATTCCTCACTCCACTTCGTGATGAAGCGGATGAACTCCGGCCGCCAATGGCTGCCGAGACGCGGCGTCTGCTGCATGTGCCGTGTCGAGACCTCGGTGACCTCGTAGACCTTGTCGGCGAGCAGCCCGAGCGTGACGGGATCGCCGTCGATCTCGACCTCGATCACGACGATGCGCGTATCGGCGGTCTGTTCGGTCTTCGGCATGCCGAAGCGAATGCGCAGATCCGCCAGCGGAATGACGTTCCCGCGCACATTGATCAGCGCCGGCAGGAAGGAGCGGGCGCCGGCGACGCGCGTCACCGGCACGGGGTCGATGATCTCGCGGACCATGTCGGTCTCGATCGCGAAGATCTCGTTGCCGAGCCCGACCATCAGCACCTGGAGCTGCGTCTCGGCCATCGGCGGAAGGCCTGCGCCGGCATCCGCGCCGGCGACCTGCATCTGAGCTTGCGTCATCACGCGGCCTCCGGGGTTCTGTCGGTCTCGGCGCGGGACTGGCCGAGGGTGACGAGCTGGGCGACGTCGAGGATCAGCGCCGCCGAGCCATCGCCGAGGATGGTGGCGCCGGAGAACATGGTGACGTCGGCGTGGAGCTTGGACAGCGACTTGATCACCGTCTGGTGGCTGCCGATGATCTGGTCGACGACGAGGCCGACGCGGGTGTCGCCGATCGAGGTGACGATGACCTTCTGGTGCGGATCGGCCTGGCCCTCGGAATCGAAGAGATCGCGCAGCCGCAGGAAGGGCACGAGGTCGCCGCGGACATTGAGGAAGCTGCGGCCCTTGGCGCGGGCCTCGTCGGCCGCCGTCAGCTCGATGCATTCCTCCACCGCCGAGAGCGGGATGATGTAGCGTCCCTCGCCCACCCGGATCAGCAGGCCGTCGATGATGGCGAGCGTCAGCGGCAGGCGCAGCGTGACCGAGGAGCCATGCCCGGGGATCGTCGTCAGATCGATGGTGCCGCGCATCGCCTCGATGGTGCGCTTGACCACGTCCATGCCGACGCCGCGGCCCGAGAGCGCCGAGATCGTCTTGGCGGTCGAGAAGCCGGGATGGAACAGGAACTGGTGGATCTCGTGCTCGCTGAGATTGGCGCCGGGCGGGATCAGCCCGTTCTCCTCGGCCTTGGCGCGGATGCGGGCGGTGTTGAGCCCGGCGCCGTCGTCCTGCACCGTCACCAGCACCTGCGCGCCGACATAGCGGGCAGCCAGCTCGATGCGGCCGGTCGCCGATTTCGAGGTCTTGGCGCGGTCCTCGGCGCTCTCGATGCCGTGGTCGATGGCGTTGCGGATGAGATGGACCAGCGGATCGGCAAGACGCTCGATCATGGTCTTGTCCATCTCGGTGTCCTCGCCGACCGTGACGAAGTCGACCGGCTTGCCGAGATCGCGCGAGAGGTCGTGGACGAGGCGGCGGAAGCGGGCGAAGAGCGAGCCCATCGGCACCATGCGCACGCCCATGGTCGAGTCGCGCAGGCCCGAGGCCAGGCGCTCGATCTCTTCGGCGATCGCCTTGATGGCGAGGTCGTTGCCGGAATGGGCGATCTGGCTGAGGCGGGCCTGGGCGATCACCAGCTCGCCGACGCGGTCCATCAGCTCGTCGAGGCGCTCGGCCTGGACACGCACCGTCGTGGTGCCCTTGTCCTCGGCCCGGCGGTTCAGCTCGGCCTTCTCGGGGGCCGGCGCGGCGGGGGCGGGCGCAGCCGCGCCGGCCCCCGAGAAGGCCGAGCTGAAC
>NZ_LSKN01000322.1:0-4400 GCF_001557075.1 Methylobacterium sp. CCH7-A2 | reverse complement strand
CCCCCGAACCGGTCTCGCGCCTGGCGGGTGCCGCCCAGTCCGCCGCTGCCATCCGCGCGCGCGCCGCGAGGCGGCTGGAAGGCCACGCCGCGTGATCGAGAGGCCCCGCCTTCTCCCGGCCGTCATCCTCGGCGCCATGGCTCTCCTGGCGCTGAAGCTGTTCGCCTGGATGGCGGAGCCCTATCCCGGAACCATCCCCTCCAGCGGCCTGCTGCTGGCGAACACGCCCACCTCCGCCCCGGCGCAAAAACCTTCTGCAGAAGGCAGCGGCGCGGCGCGACTCGGCGCCATTCTCGATCCCGAGACGACCGGCTCCGTCGACAAGCCCGAGAAGAAGGACAAGGAGAAGGAAAAGGCGGAAGCCGAAGCCAAGGCGGAGGCCGCGCGCGCAGCCAACCCGCTCAACAAGGCCGCGATCATCAATGGAACCGCCCCGCCGGTCTCTCCGGCCGAGCGGGCGCTGCTGGAGCGCCTCGGCGAGCGCCGCGAGGAGATCGACGCCCGCATGCGCGAACTCGAGATGCGCGAGCGCCTGCTCGACACCGCCGAGAAGAAGCTCGACAGCCGCGTCGGCGACCTCAAGGAGCTGGAGACCAAGGCCGGCGGTGGCCCGGGCGCCAAGCCGCCGGGCGAGGAGAGCAAGGCGATCAAAAACCTCGTCATCATGTATGAGGCGATGAAGCCGAAGGACGCCGCCCGCGTCTTCGACCGGCTCGGGCTCGACGTGCTCGTGCCCGTCGTCCAGCAGATGAACCCGCGCAAGATGTCCGAAGTGCTGGCCGCCATGGCGCCAGACCGGGCCGAGAAGCTCACCGTCGCACTGGCTAACCTCGCCCGCAACGGCGCGACCGAGCGCGTTGCGGTCGACGCGACGGCACTGCCGAGCACCGAACTGCCCGCCATCGCTCCCGCCCCGCGGCGGCGCTGAGCGGGGCGAGCCCTTAACGCACCGTTATCCTTGACGCGCTAGCCTGCGCCGATCGGAGTGGTCCGTCCGGCCGCTCCGACCATGTCGTGTTGCGTGAGTGTCCGGCTTTGCGTCTTCCGCGTTCCCTCGCCTTCGGCATCGGCCTTGCGGCCCTCGCCGCCGCTGCCGGCCTCGGCGCGCCGGCGCTGGCCGCCAGCGCGACGCTGCGCGGCGAGGTAATGCCGCCGGGGTTCGGGCGCATCGCACTGACCTTCGACGAACCGACACAGACGCGCATTCGCGTCTCCAACGGCGTCCTCGTCGTCGCCTTCGGATCCAGCGTCCGGGTCGACGTCGCCAAGATCGCCCGCGAGCTGCCGGCCTATGTCTCGATCGCCCGCGTCGATCCCGACGGGCGCGGCATGCGCCTCGCCCTCGCCCAGCCTTACCGCGCCAATCTGATCGAGGCCGGCGAGCGCGCCTTCATCGACCTATTGCCGGAGAACTGGAAGGGCGTCCTGCCCGGCCCGCCGCCGGAGGTCATCGCCGAAATCTCGGAGCGGCTGCGGCTGGCGGAGAGCCGCGCCCGCGAGGCCGCCCGCGCCAACCAAGCGGTCCGCCGCCCGCTCGGCCTGCGCACGGCCAGCCTGCCGACTCTGGAACGGCTGATCTTCAACGTGCCGCCCGAGACGAAGCTGGCCTCCACTCTGAACGACGGCCTGCTGACGCTGACCTTCGACAAGGCGCTCGCGGTCGATCCCGGCGCGATCAAGGACGCGCTGCCGGACGGCATCGCGCTGCGCTCGCACGATACCGGCCCAGGTACAACCACCGTCGCGATCGCCATGCCCAAGAGCTGGCAGGTCCGCAGCTTCAGCGACGAGGACGGGCTCACGGTCGATCTCCTCAAGCCGGCGGGTCAGGCGCAGGCGGCGCCCGATCCGGTGGCCGCACTCTTGGCGGCGGCGCAGACGCCGGCCGGCGCGGCAGCCGTCCCGGCTTCTTCCCCGGCGCCCGGCCCCGCGGCACCGGCTGGCGACAAGCCGGCGGCGCCGCCTGCAGCCCCGGCCGCGGCAAGCCCGCCCCCGGCCGTGGTGGCACCGCCCGTCGATCCCGCGCCCCAGCCGGTCAGGATCGCGGCTTCCGGCAACCGGCTCGATTTCCGCTTCCCGCGGCCGACCGGCGCGGCCGGCTTCTCCGATGGCGGCATCGCCACGCTTGTCTTTGACACCCGCGACACGCTCGACCCCGCCGAACTCAAGGGGCTGCTGCCGCAGCTGATCGAGGACGCGACCGTCACCCGCGAGGGCCGCGTCGTGCTGGTGCGGCTGCGGCTGGCGGGCCAGCCGCTGACGCGCCTCTTCGACGACGGCAACACCTGGTCGCTCGGCTTCGGCGATCAGGGCGGCAGGCCCTCCGAGCCGCTGGCTCCGGCGCGGGGCGTCGACGAGCGGGGACAGACGATGGTCGCTGTGCCGCTGCGCGGCATGACCGGCGTGCATTGGCTCGAGCCCGGCCCCTCCGGCCTGCCCCTCGCCGTTGCCACCGCCACGGCGCCGGTGCGCGTCACCGCCAAGCCCTATCATTTCGTCGAATTCAGCCTGCTGCCGACCACGCAGGGGCTGGTCGTGATGCCACGCTCGGACGATGTCGTGGTCCAGGCGGGCACCGAGCAGGTCCGTATCGGTCGCAGCGGCGGGCTCACCGTGACGCTCGATGTCGGCCAACCCGACAAGACCGGCGAGGACGACGCCGTCGCCAAGCGCACGCCGCTGATCGACCCGGAGGCCTGGAGCAAGCTCGTCGTCGACACGGTGCGCGACCATGAGCGCATGCTGCAGCGCGAGGTCATCGGCGCCTCGCGCGCCCGCAAATCCGAGAAGCGCCTGGCCCTGGCGCGCTTCTACGCGGCCAACGGGCTGATGGCAGAAGCCAAGGGCCCTCTGATGGCCCTCCTCGCCGACGATCCAAGCATGCGGCGCAACCGCGAGGCCCTCTTCCTGAAGGGGCTGATCGCGGCGCAGATGCACCGGCATCAGGATGCCGCAGCCGCTTTCGAGGCCCCCGCGATCAAGGACGACCCGGAAACCGGGCTCTGGCGCGCGCTCGTCGACCAGCGCCGCGGCCTGCACAGCCCCGCTCTGCTCGGCTTCCGGCGCGGGGAAGCCATCCTCGACCGCTACCCGCCCGAGCTGCAGGCGCCCTTGCGCGCGGCCAAGGCCCGCTCGGCGCTGGCGCTCAACGACCTGACCATCGCCGAACGCGAGATCGACGCGCTGGCGGGAATGCGGCCCGACCTGGTCGATCAGGAGGAGATCGCCCTGCTGCGGGCGATGGTGGACGACGGCGCGGGGCGCCCGGACAATGCGCTCGCGGGCTATCGTCCGCTGTTCGAGGCGCGCAGTCGCCCGGTCGCGGCCGAGGCGCAGTTGCGCGCGGTGCGCCTCGTCCAGGCCGAGAAGCGCAACGACATCAATGCCGACGAGGCGCTGGCGCGGCTCGAGACCGTCTCGATGATCTGGCGCGGCGGCGAACTCGAGATCGAGACGCTGGGCGAGCTCGGCCGGATCTATGCCGACGCCAAGCGCTGGCGTGATGCCTTCCAGGTCGCGCGCCGGGCCGCCGAGACCTTCCCCGAGCATCCGATCACGCGCCGGATGCAGGACGAGACGGCGCAGCGCTTCGCCGATCTCTTCGCCGGCCGCGGCATCGACGATCTGTCGCGCATCGACGCGCTCGCCCTGTTCTACGATTTCCGCGAGTTCCTCCCGGCCGGCCGTCGCGGCGACGAGATCACCCGCCTGCTGGCCGACCGGCTCGTCGCGCTCGATCTGCTCGACCAGGCCGGCGAGATCCTGCGCTACCAGATCGACCGCCGCCTGACCGGTGCGGCGCGCTCCACGGTCGCGGCGCGGCTCGCCATGGTCAATCTGATGAACAACAAGCCGGCCGACGCGCTGCGCGCCCTGAATACGACCCGGCTCGTCGAGCTGCCGGCCGACGTGAAGCGCGCCCGGCTGCTGCTGGAGGCCAAGGCCCTCTCCGATCTCTCCCGCACCGACCAGGCGCTCGATCTGCTCGAGGTCGAGCGCGGTCCGGAGATCGACCGGCTGCGCGCCGACATCTACTGGACCGGACGGCGCTGGCGCGAGGCGGGCGAAGCCCATGAGCGCATGCTCGACGAGGCCTGGCGGGGCGAGACGCCGCTCACCGACAGCCAGCGCGGCGACGTCATGCGCGCCGCGATCTCCTATGTCATGGCCGATGAGGGGCTCTCGCTCGACCGGTTGCGGAGCAAGTTCGCCACCAAGATGGCGCAGAGCACGGATGCGCGCACCTTCGCCTTCGTCACCGGCGCGAACCGCTCGAAGGCCGCCGACATCCGCGAGATGGCACGCGCCGCGGCCGCCGCCGGCGCCGACAACCTGTCCGACTTCATGCAGGCCTATCGCGAACGCTATCCGGCCTATTCGGCCGCCGCGCGACCGAAGGC
>NZ_LSKN01000321.1:0-49787 GCF_001557075.1 Methylobacterium sp. CCH7-A2 | reverse complement strand
GGGCTCGGCGCAGGACTCATGGCTGGGCCTTTCCGCGCGTCGCGGCCTCGTGCTCGTAGAGCTTCACCACGGCCGCCGAATCCGACATCTCATGGCCAAGCGCGACATAGTCCTTGTAGCGCTGCACGCCCTGCTCGATGACGCCGAGATCGAGCCCCAGCCCCTGAGCGAAGGCGGAGACGGCCTTCAGATCCTTCAGCAATTGGCGCGCATAGCTGGAAGGCGGCTCGAAGGCGCGCTGCTGCATCTGAGGATAGAGCCGCTGCAGCAGGCTGCTGTCGGCATGGCCGCCGGCGAGACATTGCGGCAGCCTGGCGGCGTCGATCCCCGCGGCTTCCGCCAGCATCAGCGCCTCCGCCATCAACACATAGCCGGTGCCCACGATCGCCTGGTTGATGACCTTGGTCGTCTGTCCGGCGCCGACCGGGCCCATCAGCGTGACGTTGCCCGCCATCTCCGCGAGAAGAGGCTTGGCCGCCTCGAAATCGGCGGCGTCGCCGCCGGCCATCACCGTCATCTGGCCGGTGCGGGCGAGCTGCGGCCCGCCCGAGACCGGCGCATCGACCCAGCCCGCGCCCGTCAGCGCCTTCAGCTTCGCCGCGACACGGCGCGTCCCCTCCGGATCGGCGGTCGAGAAATCGATGACGAGCTTCGCAGCAGAGCTCGCCGCAGCAATCCCGTCCGGCGCCAGGACGCAGCGCTCGACGGCCTCCATATGCAGCACGCAGAGCATGACGATGTCGCTCGCGGCCGCGACCGCCGCCGGCGACTTCGCCGCGACGGCGCCATGCGGCAGGACCGTCTCCAGCCGCTCGGGCTCGAGGTTCCAGACGGTCACGCTGTGGCCGAGATCGAGCAGGCGGCGCACCATCGCCTCGCCCATGATCCCGATGCCGATGAAGCCGATGCGCGGGCGAGCAGCCTTCGCGTCGGCGGGGTGGCCTGCCGCCTCCGGCGCGAGCAGGCCGCGCGCGACCAGTTCCTGCCGGATCTCCCGGCCATGCTGGTCGAGCAGCGGCGGCGGCAGTCGCATCTGCTGCGGCGTGGCGCTGAGCTTCACCGGGAAGCCGAGCGCCTTGAAGGCCCCTTCCACCGGATGCGCCACCATCTGCACCATCTCGCGCGCCACCGCCTGCTCGCTGACGACGGCCTGCGCATAGTCGAGGATTGGCGCGGCCGGCACGCCGGCCTCCAGCAGCCCGTCGATCCAGGCCTGGCGTGGGCGCGAGGCGAAGGTCGGCGCCATCGCGTCGATGAGCTCGAGGCGGTTGGCGATGCGCGCGGCGTTGGTCGCGAAGCGCTCATCCGCCTGCAGATCCTCGCGGCCGAGCACCTTCAGCAGCTTCATCCAGAGGCCCTGATTGGCGGCGCCGATCACGAACCAGCCGTCGGAGGCCGCCACCGCCTGATAGGGCGCCGACATGCGGTTGGCCGAGCCGATCGGCTCCGGCGTCCTGCCGGTGCCCCATAACTCCGTCGTCTCCCAGACGGAGAGGGCGAGCGCGGCCTCGAACAGCGACGCGTCGACGAACTGCCCCTGGCCGGAACTCTGCCGCCCGATCACCGCACTCAGAACGGCATAGGTCGTGAACAGCCCGGCCCCGAGATCGGCAACGGGAATCGAATTCTTTGCCGGCTCCATGCCGGGCAGGCCGTTGGCGCTGAGCACGCCCGAAACAGCCTGGGCGATCAGATCGAAGCCCGGTCGCTGCGACCAGGGGCCCGTTTGGCCGAAGCCGGAAATGCTGGCGAAGATCAGGCGCGGATTGAGCGCCTTCAGCGTCACGTAATCCATGCCGAGGCGCTTGGCGACGCCGGGGCGCGCATTCTCGATCAGAATGTCGGCCGTCTTGACCAGCGCGTAGAGTACCGCGCGGTCGGCCTCGGATTTCAGGTCGAGCGCGATGCTGCGCTTGTTGCGGTTCAGCGCCAGGAAGCCGGGGCTGTCGGCGCCTTTCAGGCGAAAGCCCATCGACTGCCGGGTCGAATCGCCGGTGCCGGGCGGCTCGACCTTGATGACGTCCGCGCCCATGTCGGCCAGCAGCATGCAGCAGAACGGCCCGGCCATGACCTGCGAAATGTCGAGCACCCGAAGGCCCGCGAGCGGCAACGTCATTCCTCTTCTCCTCCTGTCCGGGCCAGTCTGCGGACTGTCTCGTCCGCGCCGGCCTCTTCGGTCTTCCGCCTGCGAAGGCGCGCCGTCTCCATCATTCCGCGTCGGGCAGCGATAGGCCATGGCTCGACGCGCGTATGCAGTATGCACGAATGCGATGGCGACGGGGACGCGCAGGGATTGGCGGAATTCGCGCTGGCGAGGACGGGCGGGCGTGATCGGGCACCCCGAAGCTGCCGCGACACGGCGGCGCGTTTTGTTGCCTGCGATCAGCGAGCGCCGTCACTGCGGTCGGGAAAGAGCCATCATATCACAAGTTAATGTGGCGGATTGAACGACGACTATTCTGCCGACAACCGCAGACTGAACAGATGTGATCGGAGCAACGAGCGATGTCGGATGAAATCAGGCCGATCACCGCCCTCGATTTGGCGGCTGAATGGCAGCGCGCCGAGGTCGGGCCCCGCCCGTCGACCAAGGTGATCAGGGCAGAGGATCTTTGCATCGATCCGGCCTATCAGCGCGATCTGTCGACCAAGTCGATCCGCCTGATCCGCAAGCTCGTCGAGGAGTGGGACTGGCGCCGCTTCAAGGTGCCGGTCGTGACCCGGGTCGACGACCAGTGGCACGTCATCGACGGCCAGCATACGGCCATTGCCGCCGTCACCCATGGCGGGATCGCGGAACTCGAGGTGCTCGTCGTGGAGGCGGGCGATCGCAGCGACCGGGCCGGCGCCTTCATCGGCCACAATAAGGACCGGGTGCAGATCACCAACAGCCAGCTCTTCTTCGCGGCAGCGGCAGCCGGCGACGAGGATGTGTTGACGGCGCTGCAGATCTGCGAGCGGGCCGGAGCCTGCATTTTGCGCAACCCGTCGCCCGGCCGGCCCTTCCGCCCCGGCGAATTGATCGCCATCGCCGCGCTGATGCAGCTCGTGAAGCGCCGGACCACGGTCAAGGCCCGCACCGTCATCGAGACGCTGGTGCGGGTGCGCGCCGCGCCGATCACCGCCGACCTGATCAAGGCGGTCGACATGGTGCTGCACGATCGCAACTACGGCGAGGTCGATCCGGAGGAGATCGTCGCGGCCTTCGAGAGATACGGTGCGGTCCTCACGGCCAAGAGCGTCGAGCTCGCCTTGGCCAAGGCCATCCCGCGCGCCCGGGCCATGGGTGTCGTGCTGTATCAGCACACCCGAAAGCGCAAAGCGGTGCGGCCTGCGGAGTCGCCGGGCGGCCATGAAGCGGCCGGCGCCGTCCTGGGCTGAGTCGATGTCGCCATCCGCTCAAGCCGGACGACCGGCCCGGTTGCATGTTCGCTACGGAGGCAACCCGTGATGGCCGCCGCGGATGACAACGGGCAGCCGCTGGCACCCCTGCTGCGCAAGCTGATCGCGCTCGGCCCAGTCAGCCAGGCCGATGCGGCGGCGGTCGAATCGCTGCCGCTGACCCTCCGCGAGTACCCGCCCGGCCAGGAGATCGTGCGCGAGCGCGATCGGCCGACGCAAGGCTGCATCCTGCTCAGCGGCATGTGCTGCCGCTTCAAGATCGTCGGCGACGGAGCGCGCCAGATCAATTCGTTCCATATCCCGGGAGACATGCCGGATCTCCAGAGCCTGCTGCTCCACCAGATGGACCACGGATTGCTGACGCTGACCCGCGTGCGCCTCGCGCTCGTCCCGCACCCGACGCTGATGCAACTGGTCGAGAACCACCCACGGCTCGGCCTTCTGCTCTGGCGCGACACCCTGATCGACGGCTCGCTCTTTCGCGAGTGGATGTGCAGCATCGGACGCCGCACCGCGCGCGTGCGCGTTGCTCACCTGCTCTGCGAGCTCTTCCTGCGCTATCGCAATGTCGGGCTGGCCGAGGACATGACCATGCCCTTTCACCTGACGCAGACCCATCTGGGCGACGCGCTGGGGCTGTCGGTCGTCCATGTCAACCGCGTGATGAAGAGCCTGCGGCGGGATGGGGTGATCGGCATCGCGAGCCGCCGGCTCACCATCCTCGACTGGCCGGGTCTCGCTCGCATCGGCGACTTCGACGACGCCTATCTGCATCTGACGCCGGGCAGCTGACCTCAGCGAATGGCGCGCATCTTAGCCTAGGTTAATGCGGCGATCGGTCGCCCTGCCATAGTGGAACCGTGCCGGGTGCGGACAGGGAAGGGTTCAGCCATTGCCCATCCGCGAGACGAACGACTCCTTCCCTTCTCGATGCGCCGCCGGCGTCAGGGCGGCTGCAATGCGGCGGGGTTGCGATTCAAGCCTGCAGGCGCGGCAGCCGTGCAGCGTCGCGGCGCAGCCAGCCTGGGGATACCGCCTTCGTCAAATGGTCGTCATCGACCCGTTCCCGATCAACGTGATCGAGGTGGGCGAAACGATTCAGGCGAGAAGACAAGGCGCGGCGTCGAGGCAGCGGCCCCAACTCGCCCGCTGGAGAAGATCGGCGGAGCGTCGCATTTGAAAAAGCGCCTCTTCCTGCTGGCGACCGCGGCCCTGGCGCCGGGCGTTGGGCTCCTGGCGATCAACGAGGTGACCTATCGCGCCGAGCGCGAGCGGGAGGTCCACCGCATGGCGCAACAGGCGAGCCGCCAGGCCGCTTCCGAAATCGAGCGCCTGATCGAGGGCATGGACGGCCTGCTGATCGCGGTGGCGGCCAATGCCGCGGTGTCGGCCGCCGATCCACAGGCCTGCGGCATGGCGCTCGCGGCCGTGGCGGCTTCCGTGCCGTCAATCCGCGTCATCTTCCTGATGTCGGCCGAGGGCCGCGTGGTCTGCGACAGCGCGGGCTCTTCCGCGGGCCAGGACATGTCCGACCGCAGCTACTGGAAGGAGGCCCTGACCGCAGACCGCTCCGTGGTGGGTGAGTACACGCAGAGCCGGATCACCGAAACGGCCGTCCTGCCCATCGCGCGCGCCATCCGGGACAATCAGGGAGCGCCCCGCGGCGTCCTTGCCACGGGAATCCGGCTGGACTGGCTGGGCGAGCGCCTGCGCGAGCGGGGCGTCACGCCCTCGGGCGCATTGACGGTGGCCGACCGGAACGGCGTCATCCTCGCGCGCCATCCGGCTCCCGAGCGCTTCGTGGGCACACGCATTCCGGACGGCTTCCAGCATCTCGTACGGGCAGCCCGGCCCGGAACCCTCGATCTCGTCAGCCAGGATGGCGAGGCTCGCATCGTGGGTTACCAGCCCGTCGGTCTGCCTGTTCCGGGGATCTATGTCAGCGCCGGCCTGGCCCGGTCCGAGGCCTTCGCGGCGATCGACCGGTCGAGTCTGATCGGGGCCATCATCGTCGGGCTCGGCGCGATCCTGACCTTCGCCGCAGCCTGGTTCGTCGGCAACGCCTTCGTTCGCCGGCCGATCATGCGGATCAACGACGTCCTCGCCGCCTGGCGTCGAGGTGAGAGCCAGCGCCGCACGGGTATGCGCACCGCTCACGGCGAGCTCGAGAGCGTCGGCCACGCGGTCGACGAGCTGCTCGACGAATTGGCGCTTCGCGAAGAAGCGGCGGCCCGAGCCGGCGAGCAAAGGGACCTGCTGACGCGCGAACTCGGCCATCGCGTCAAGAACCTGCTGACCGTCCTCCAGGCGATCGCGCGACAGACATTCGGTCCCTATGTCGACGCCGAGCGCTCGCGCATCTTCTCCGAGCGGGTCGTCGCGCTGTCCTCTGCACTCGATGTCCTGCTGTCAGACGAGCAGCGCGAGGGTTCGGTCGCGGAGGTGGTGGCGACGACGCTGCGGCCCCATGTCGACCGCATGAGCCGCATCCAGACATCCGGGCCACTTGTCAGGTTGAGTGGCAAGGTGGCGCTGGCGCTGTCGATGATCGTGCACGAACTCTCGACCAACGCCCTGAAGTACGGCGCACTGCGGGACGGGAACGGCGTGGTAAAGATCGAATGGACGCTGGATGCGAACGGTCGCTTCAGCTTCCTCTGGCGGGAATGCGACGGCCCGCCGGTCATTCCGCCGGATCGTCACGGATTCGGAAGCCGCCTGATCAAGAGGGCGCTGCCCTCGGAATGTAACCCGCAGGTGGATGTCGACTACCTCCCGTCGGGCGTGGTTCTCCGCCTGTCGTTCGATGTCGGCGAGCGGGCGGCTCCGCCACAGTCCGCGTCGGCCGCCGCCGGCTGACCGCGCGACCCTCCATCATCATGAAGTGATCGGCCGCCACATCGACCTGTCGCGCGCTCTCACCGGCCCCGTGAGAAGACGTTGGCGTCTTCTTACCCCTCGTCCTTGCGTAGCGGGCTGACAAACGCCGGTACGCCGCTGATCGGCAGGAACTCCTCGTTCTTCTCGGCCTTGGGCGGCTTGGTCCGCATTTCGTGCTCGGAGCCGGATTGGGAAGGCATGCCCTTGTTGGACGGCTGGACGATGGTGCCGGCTTCGTTGTCGACCTCCATGGGCGCGTCGCGATCGTTGGTGCGCGCAGCGAAGACATCGTCGCGGCCCGCCGCGTCCTGGGCTGCCACATCCCGAGCCTGCAGGAGCGAGGAGACCTGGCCGGCGGCCTCGCGCAGAAAAGGCGGCAGTTCGCCCTCCTCCTGCAGATAGCGCTCGACGTCGCCGCGCGGGCGACGCGCGGCCATGGCGAGCGCCGCCAGCCAGTCCTGGTCCGGATGGCGGCGCTGCAAGGCGAGGGCAAGCGCCGGCCCGGTGGCGGGCAGATCCTGCGCGCTGTCGGTCATGGGGCTCGTCTCCTCTATGATGGCCTTGGGCAAAAAGGCGGCTCAGGCCGCCTTCTGCGCCTTCGCATTGGCGCGGGTTGCGGCCAGCTTGCTCAGCAGCTCGTCGGTCTTCTTCTCCTCCGCCAGCGTCTCGTCGAGGAGCTTGGCGGCGTCCTTCATGCCGAGTTGCATCGCCAGCGCCTTGAGCGTGCCGTAGCGGGCGATCTCGTAATGCTCCACCGCCTGGGCCGAGGCGATCAGCCCGGCGTCGAGCGCCTCGCTGTCCGCATACTCCTCCATGACCTCCTTGCCCTCCTCGAGGATGCCGACCATCGCCTCGCAGGTCTTGTCGCGGGCAGGGACTTCGCAGAGTTCGAAGACCTGCTCGAGGCGCTCGATCTGGCGCTCGGTCTCGTCGCGATGCGTCTCGAAGGCTTTCTTGGATTCAGCATCCTTAGCGGCCTTCGCCATCTTCGGCAGCGCCTTCAGGATCTGCTTCTCGGCGTAGTAGGTGTCCTTGAGCTGGTCGATGAAGAGGTCGTGCAGCGTCTTCGTCTTGGTGGCCATGGGGCAACTCCAGGTGAGGGTGTGCACCGTCAACCGGCCGTCATGGACATCGTTCCGGCGAGCGGCCCAAACGTGGGGCGGGCGGGTCAAAGCTTTGACCCTCGCTTTGCTTCTTCGCAGGTGGGCCGGCCGGCTCCGGCGAGGTGGGCCGCACGCCTCTGCAGCCGTTACTCGGCTGTCGGCGCCAGCGTCTGCGCGACACTGTCCCGTTGCCGGCGCGACATCAGCTTCATGGCGAGGATGAAGCTGGCGAGCACGAGGCAGATCCCGTTGGTCAGGATCAGCGGCCATTCCGACTTGCCGATGCCATAGGCCAGCCAAAGCGCGAAGCCGCAGCAGGTAATCGCATAGGTCGGCGTCGAGAGCGCCGAGACGTCGCGCGTCTTCAGCACCCGCCAGGCTTGCGGGACAAAGCTCACTGTCGAGCAGACCGCCGCGCCGTAGCCGATGAATGACAGCCAGTTCACGCCCGCTCTCCCCCACCGGCCACGATGCGCAGATGCGGGGCAGCTCTCGCCGCCGTGGCTGGTGTCTGTCGGTTATCTCCCGGCAGCGCATCGAGAAAGCGTTCGAACCGGGACAGGAAGGCGGCCGGCGCCTGGAAATGCGGGAAGGCGCCGGTGTCGAAGGCGGAGATCTCCCAGTTGGGCTTTCCCATCGTCCACCCGGCCTCGCTGAAGTCGCTGAACGAGCCGCGCGTGCCATGAGCCAGCCAGACCGGCAGTTCCAGCGCTTCGTAGACGTCGCGGATGTCAGGCGAGAACAGCTTGCCCGACGCGAAGGCGAAGGCTGCGAACGCGGCCCCCGGCTGGTGCGCGCTCTGCCAGGCGTAGTCGACCAGCCCGGGATCGGGCGGGCCGCCGAAGGTCCGCCGCAGGAAGAACCGCATGCTGGGCCGGCTGACGAGCAGGCCGAACAATCCGCTGCGCCAGAGTGGCGCGGTCAGGGCCTTCTCCAGGGCCGTGCGAGGGCGAGCTTCCGGCATGCCCCCGCGGCGGTGCTGGGCGCCGGCTTCGAAGCCGGTCGGCGTGACGAGGGCGAGACCGGCGAACAGATCTGGCTGCTGCAGCGCCGCGCGCGCCAGGAACTCGGATGAGAGCGACAGGGCCAGAGCGGCGACGGGCCGACCATCGGACATCGCCTGAACGGCCCGCACCGCGGTCAGGATCGCCTCAACATAGCGCTCGACCGTATAGATGTCGGGCCCCCGGCTCGACAGGCCGAAGCCTGGCAGGTCGAGCGCGAAGACACGCCGTCGTGCTCGCAGCGCCTCGAAGATCGGCTTGACCTCATAGCTCGAGGCGGCGGCGTTGACGCTGTGGACGAGCAGGAGAGGGGGGCCTGCGCCATCCTCCAGAAGCGCCAGGCTCCCGTCGCCCCGGGGTAGCGCATGGCGCTGGCACGGCATCGGCAGCGGCAGGGAGGGCGAGACCGGGTCCGCAGCGCCGGCGGGTGTGGAAGGATCCGGCATGGGCGAAGCGTCCTCTGGTTCGATGGCACATCAATGAGCCGAACCCGCCATGGTTCCCGATCGGGCCGGAACTGCCCCGGCGCCGGAGGGTTGCCCTTCATCAGTCTCCTTGAGGCCAACGCCAGAGAAAGGCCCTTCCATGACGGACGCCAACCCGCCGCAGACGCAATCCCGCCAGCCCGGCAGCGAGGCGCAGATGTCGCCGCGCCCGCAATCCGAGCCGCGCTTTCCCGGCGTCGGTCGGCTGAAGGAGAAGATTGCACTCATCACCGGCGGCGACAGCGGGATCGGTCGGGCGGTTGCTCTCGGCATGGCGCGGGAAGGCGCTTCCGTCGCCATCGTCTATCTCGATGAGCACGACGACGCACAGGAGACCGTCCGGCTGGTCGAGGCGGAGGGCGGGAAGGCCCTCGCGCTGGCTGGCGACATCGGCGACGAGGCCTTTTGCGGAGAGGCCGTCTCCCGGACCATCGAGACCTTTGGGCGGCTCGACATTCTGGTGAACAACGCCGCCGAGCAGCATGTCGTGGAAGAGCCGCTCGAAATCCCGGCGGAGCAGCTGGAACGGACCTTCCGGACGAATGTCTTCGGCTATTTCCACATGACCAAGCACGCCCTGCGGCACATGCGGAAGGGGGGCGCGATCGTTAACACCAGCTCGATCACCGCCTACAAGGGCAAGGACACGCTGATCGACTACGCCGCGACGCGCGGCGCGATCGTCGCCTTCACCCGATCGCTGGCGCAGGCGCTGGCCGAGAAGGGCATCCGCGTCAACGCTGTCGCACCGGGGCCGATCTGGACACCGCTGATCCCGGCCTCCTTCGACGAGGAGCAGGTGGCGCAGCACGGATCGAGCGTTCCGATGGGCCGGCCCGGCCAGCCCAACGAGGTCGCCTCCTGCCATGTCTTCCTGGCCAGCGAGGAGGCGTCCTACATGTCGGGCCAGGTGCTTCACCCCAATGGCGGGACGATCGTCGGCTCCTGAGCGAGATCACGCGTCTCCGCCAGCATCGCGGCGACGAGGCCGAGTGCGGACAGGAGCGTCGCGCGGATGAGAACGTCCGGCGCCGCCTCCGGCCAGCGCTCGCGCCGGTGCCGCGTGAAACCGTCTCGCGCGCAGGCGATGTCGACGAGCCCGACAGGGTTGCAGTCCTCATCGCAGGACGGGCCGAGGACGCCGGTCACGGCGACGGCGATCGCGGCGCCGGAGCGCTTGCGGGCGCTTTCCGCCATCAGCCGCGCCACGGTTTCCGTGACCGCGCCCTGTCGGGTCTGGAGCGTCTCGGGCGGCAGGCCCAGCATCCGGACCTTCGCGTCCTTGCTGTAGCAGACGAAACCTCCTTGAAGCGCCGAGCCGGCGCCGTCACCGGCGGCGAGCGCACCGGCCAGTCGCCCCGCGGTGCAGGATTCCGCCGTCGCCAGCCGCCATCCCGCTTCAGAGAGCAGGTCGAGTACGCCCTGGGCTGCGGCCGCGACCGCCTCGTCGCTGGTGTCGGTCGGCAGGGTGGAAGTCATGACCTGGCCTCGCCGGTTTCGTGCGGCGCCGCGTACGGAGTGGGCTCGGCCGCCATCAAGGCGCGGCTGAGCCAGGACGAGCCGGCCAGCGCGAACCGCCAGGGACGCTCCCGCTCCCGGCTGATGCCGATGCGTCGCCCCGTCAGGACCAGCGGCTCAACGGCGCGGTCCAGCAGTGCGAAGGGAGCGGCTGTCGCATCGGCCCCGTCATGGGCGATGTCGATGGCGAGCGCCTGGGCGAGCCGCCCCGGCCCGGCGAACATCGAACGGTTGCGCGGTGTCAGACCCCGGAAGCTGTGCGAGGCGGCATCGTCGCGCGCATAGGCTTCGGTCTCCACGATGATGCCGCCGACATCCTCGCAGAGCAGGGCAACACCGACTAGCCGCCGGGCCAATTCCCAGGCGGTGAGATCGAGTTCCTCCCGCCGGAGGCGAGCCGCATGGCCATGCGGCCCGCGACCCGCTCGTGTCAAAGGTTCGTCGTCGGCGTCGTCCATGACGGCCTCTGGTGGGGACGGCCTCAGCGCGCCGACCAGACGCCGAAGACGAAGCCGGCCGCGACGGCCCAGCCCAGCGCCCGCAGGGGGCGGGCCTGGATCTCCTCGAGCAGCATCTGCTGCCATTCGCCGGCACGGTCACCGACGGCCCGGCCGAGTTCCTGCGTGTCGATACCGACCTGCGCTGCGCCCTCGCGCACTGTCTCGTCCGCCCGCCCGCTTCGGCCGGGTTCGCGGCCGACATCGGAGGGGCCCGTCGTGTTGAAGTCGTTCAGCATCTCGCTCTCCTGAAGGGCTGCTCCGGCAGGGGCCGGGTCTCGTGACAGCAACGGCTGGAGCGGGCTCCGGTTCGACGCGCCGTGCCGGCCTGTGAGCGTTCTGGCGCGGGGCCCTGCACCCGGGTCGCTCGGCACCCGATGGAACCCACACGGCGCCGGGCCGTTCATCACCACGATTAAGGATCTGACCCGTGATGCCCTGGCGGTGTCTGAACCAAGAGTTTCTCGTTCCATGGCGGCATCCGCTCAGGACCATCGAAAGATCTGGCGCAATCCACGCCTGTATTATCTCCACCCGAGGCTCGCCGGAGCGCCGGAGAGCTGGGGTGATCACGCCGCGCGCGCAAAAGATCTGGGATTCGACCATGTTCTTCTGGCCTGGCCGTTCTCGGACGGGCGCGATCTGTTTGCGACGACCGATCTCGAACGGATCGCCGGACAGGATGCGGCAGCGGTCCTCGCGACGCTGACGGAGCGTTGCCGCAATGCCGGATTGACGCTCTGGATGGATGTCGCGATCACGCGCGCCGAGGCGCAGGGCCCGCTGGCCGCCGCCTTGCCGGGTTGCTGGCGACAGCCGCACCGAAACGGACTCGATCCCCGCACGGATCTCCAGCGTCCCGTCGTTGAGGCTGCCTTCGACGATCCGGACGCATCGCGGCGCCTCGTTGCGTTCTGGGCAGGCCAGCTCACGCGCTGGGCCGAATGCGGCGTCGAGGGCTTCCGCTGCCATGACGCTTTATCGGTGCCACTCGACGTCTGGTGGGACTGTCTCACGCCGCTTCGGCAGAGCCGGCCTGACGTCGTGGCCTGGGCCTGGATGCCCGAGGCGACGTCCCAGGAGAGGGTGGCGGTGGCAGATGTGTTCGATGCCGTTTCGGCGCCGTTCGCGGAGGGCCGCAGCGTCGCTGACCTTATCGAGCATTGTCAGGCGCTCGCCGAAACGCAGCGCCTGATCGGTTGCCCCGAAAACCCGTTCGCTGCGCGCCGACCGGCCGCCGCGCCCGTCAATCCCGAGCGCGGACGCCAGGCCGCGATGATGGCCTCGGCTGTGCTCGCCGACGGCTGGCTGATGCCCATGGGATTCGAGCACGGGCTTGATACCCCCTTTCTCCACGCCGAGCCGGGGGACATGCCCGAGGCGGATGCAGAGGCGGGCAGCGTCGCCGCCGCCGTGCGGGCCGCCAACGACGCCGCGGCCTCCCTCCCGCAGGGCACCGACCGGTCACAGCGGCTGCTGGCCCGGAGCGGGTCCACGGCGACCGTTCTGCGGGCCGCGGATGCTGCGGCCAGCCTCACCCTTCTGAACACGGACCCCGTCAATGCGGCCACGCTCGATACGAGACTGAGCGCCGCTGGACTCGGCCTCGCCGCCGCCGAGGCGAAGGCCGTCGCGCTTCCACCGGCCTGGGGCGTGGTTCTCGATCTCGGGGATGCAGAGCCCGTGCGAAGCTCCGCCCCGGTCCGGCCGGAAGATCGTACGCAGCTCGCCGCCGCGCGCCTCGCCATTGAGGCCGTTTCTCCGACGGTCGATGGCGGGCGCTTCGCCGTCAAGCGCCGCGCCGGCGAGACGGTGCAGATCACCGCCGACATCTTCAGCGACGGCCATGAGGTGCTGGCCGCGGAACTGCTCTGGCGCGCCGAGGATGAGCCGGAATGGTCGCGCGCGCCGATGATGCATCGCGTCAACGATATCTGGGAGGGTCAGTTCCCGCTCCTGCGGGTCGGTCGCCATCTCTTCGCGATCGAAGCCTGGTGGAGCGAATTCGGCACCTTCCGCCGCGACCTCGCCAAGAAGCGCGAGGCGGGTCTCGATATTGCGCTGGAAATCCGCGAAGGGCGGATCATCCTCGAAAAGTTCGCGCAGAGCGCCGCGCCGGCGGACCGCCCCGTGATCGAGGCGCATCTCGCGCGCCTGGGCGGGAGCCAGGCCGAGGACGCGGCTGTCCTGCTCGCCGACACGCTGAGTTCGGCGATGACGCGCGCCGATCCGCGCCCCCATGCCACGGGACGCGACCGGGTCTACCCCGTCGAGGCCGACCGCGAGGCGGCCTCGTTCTCCAGCTGGTACGAGCTCTTCCCCCGCTCGATCACCGACAGCCCGGCGCGCCACGGCACCTTCCGCGATGTCATCGGCCGCCTGCCGGCGGTGAAGGCCATGGGCTTCGACGTGCTCTATTTCCCGCCGATCCATCCGATCGGCAGGACGAACCGCAAGGGCCGCAACAACACGCTGACGCCCGCCGCGGACGATCCGGGCAGCCCCTATGCCATCGGGTCTGCAGACGGCGGCCATGACGCGATCCATCCCGAACTCGGCAGCCGCGAGGATTTCCGCGAGCTGGTCAGGGCGGCGGCGGAGCACGGCCTCGAAATCGCGCTCGACTTCGCGATCCAGTGCTCGCCCGACCATCCCTGGCTCGAGGAGCATCCGGGGTGGTTCCAGTGGCGGCCGGACGGCTCGATGCGCTACGCCGAGAACCCGCCGAAGAAATACCAGGACATCGTCAACGTCGATTTCTATGCGAAAGACGCCATCCCCGCGCTGTGGCTGGCGCTGCGCGACGTCGTGCAGGGGTGGGTCGACGAGGGCGTGCGGATCTTCCGCGTCGACAACCCCCACACCAAGCCCTTCCCCTTCTGGGAGTGGCTGATCGCAGACATCCGCTCGCGCGATCCGGGCGTGATCTTCTTGGCCGAGGCCTTCACGCGGCCCAAGGTGATGTACCGGCTCGGCAAGGTCGGCTTCTCGCAGTCCTACACCTACTTCACCTGGCGCAACAGCAAGGCGGAGCTGACGGAGTACCTTACCGAGCTGAACGAAGAACCGGCGCGGGACGTGTTCCGCCCGCATTTCTTCGTCAACACGCCGGACATCAACCCGGTCTTCCTGCAGCGCTCGGGCCGGCCCGGCTTCCTGATCCGCGCCGCGCTGGCAGCGACGCTGTCCGGGCTCTGGGGCGTCTATTCCGGCTTCGAGCTCTGCGAGGCCGCCGCAATCCCAGGCAAAGAAGAGTATCTCGACAGCGAGAAATACGAGATCAAGCCGCGTGACTGGCAGGCTCCCGGCAACATCATCGCCGAGATCACCCGGCTCAACCGGATCAGGCGCAGCGAACCGGCCCTGCAGAGCCATCTCGGGCTGACCTTCTACAACGCCTTCAACGACAACATTCTCTACTTCGGCAAGAGGGCGGGCGCCGACGGTGACATCGTCCTCGTTGCCGTCAACCTCGATCCTTTCAACGCGCACGAGGCCGGCATCGAGGTGCCGCTCTGGGAGTTCGGTCTGCCCGACCATGCCTCGGTGGCGGTCGAAGACCTGATGCGCGGCCACCGCTTTCACTGGCACGGCAAGTCGCAGTCGATCCGCCTCGACCCGCGCGAACTGCCCTTCTCGATCTGGCGCCTCAGCGCCCCGACAGGTTCCCAATGACCATGGCCGAAGGCATCGTCCGTCCCGCAGCCGATGCGCGCGATCCGCAGTGGTACCGGGACGCGATCATCTACCAACTCCATGTGAAGTCGTTCCACGACGCCAATGGCGACGGCATCGGGGATTTCCCCGGCCTGATCGCCAAGCTCGACTACATCGTCTCGCTCGGCGTGAACGTGATCTGGCTGCTGCCGTTCTACCCCTCGCCGCGGCTGGACGACGGCTACGACATCTCCGAATACAAGGCAGTCCATCCCGATTACGGCACGATCGCGGATGTGAAGCGCTTCATCCGCGCGGCCCATGACCGCGGTATCCGGGTCGTCACCGAGCTGGTTATCAACCACACCTCCGACCAGCATCCCTGGTTCCAGCGCGCGCGACTGGCGAAGCCCGGCTCGCCGCACCGCAACTATTACGTCTGGTCGGACAACGACCAGCTCTACTCCGGCACGCGCATCATCTTCCTCGACACCGAGCGCTCGAACTGGACCTGGGACGCGACGGCCGGCGCCTATTTCTGGCACCGCTTCTATTCGCATCAGCCTGATCTCAACTTCGACAACCCCGCCGTGATCAAGGCCGTGCTCGGCGTGATGCGCTTCTGGCTGGATCTCGGCGTGGACGGTCTGCGGCTCGACGCGGTGCCCTATCTGATCGAGCGCGACGGCACCTCGAATGAGAACCTGCCCGAGACCCATGCGGTGCTGAAGCGCATCCGCGCCGAGCTCGACGCCTCCTTCCCGGACCGGATGCTGCTGGCCGAGGCCAATATGTGGCCCGAGGACACGCAGGCCTATTTCGGCGATGGCGACGAATGCCACATGGCGTTCCACTTCCCGCTGATGCCGCGCATGTACATGGCGATCGCGCAGGAGGACCGCTTCCCGATCACCGACATCATGCGCCAGACCCCGGACATTCCCGAGGGCTGCCAATGGGCGATCTTCCTGCGCAACCATGACGAGCTGACGCTCGAAATGGTGACCGACAAGGAGCGGGACTATCTCTGGAACTTCTACGCCACCGACAAGCGCGCCCGCATCAATCTCGGCATCCGGCGGCGGCTCGCGCCGCTGCTGGAGCGCGACCGCCGCCGCATCGAATTGATGAACAGCCTGCTGCTCTCCATGCCTGGCACGCCGGTGATCTATTACGGCGATGAACTCGGCATGGGCGACAACATCTTTCTGGGGGATCGCGACGGCGTGCGCACGCCGATGCAGTGGTCGCCGGATCGCAATGGCGGCTTCTCCCGTGCCGACCCGGCGAGCCTCGTCCTGCCGCCGATCATGGACCCGCTCTACGGCTTCGAGGCTGTCAATGTCGAGGCGCAGGCGCGCGATCCGCATTCGCTGCTGAACTGGACGCGGCGCATCCTCGCCGTTCGCAAGGAACATCAGGCCTTCGGCCGCGGCAGCCTGCGCTTCCTCTATCCGAAGAACCGCAAGGCCTTCGCCTATCTGCGCGAGCATGACGGCAAGACCATCCTGTGCGTCGCCAATCTCTCGCGCTCGGCGCAGGCTTTCGAACTCGACCTGTCTGAGTTCGCGGGGCGCCACCCGGTCGAGATGCTCGGCAATTCGGTCTTTCCGGCGATCGGCCAGCTCACCTATCTGATCACGCTGCCGCCCTATGGCTTCTACTGGTTCGTGCTGGCGCAGGACGCGCAGGTGCCCTCCTGGCACGCGCAGACGCCCGAGCCGATGCCGGACTACACCACCTTCGTGCTGCGGGGCGGCCCGGACGAGATGATCACGCCGCAATCGCGGCGCGAATTCGAGACCGCGATCCTGCCGCCTTACCTGCTGAAGCGGCGCTGGTTCGCCGCGAAGGACCGGGCGCTCGACGAGACGAAGGTCGCCTTCACCGCCCGCATCGGCAGCGGCCGCGAGGCCGCGCTGATGGCGGTTGAGGTGCGCCATGACGGCGGCACCGAGCGCTATCAATTGCCGCTCGGCATCGGCTGGGACGACGAGATCGCCGCGGCGCTGCCGCAGCAGATGGCGCTCGCCCGTGTTCGCCGCGGCCGTCGCACCGGCTTCCTGACCGACGCCTTCTCGCTGCCCTCCTTCATCCACGAGCTGCTCGCGCTGCTGAAGGCGGGCGCGACCGTGGACAGCACGGGCGGCCAGGTCGAGTTCCGCCCGACTGCGGCCTTCGACGATGTGCAGATCCAGCCGGAGGATCCCGTGCGCTGGCTCTCGGCCGAGCAGTCGAACTCTTCGGTCATCATCGACCACAAGGTGATGCTGAAGCTGTTCCGACGGCTGGCGCCGGGGCGCCATCCCGAAGCCGAAATGTCGCGCCTGCTCACCGACCGCGGCTTCCGCAACGCACCTGCTCTGCTGGGCGAGATCGTCCATGTCCCCGACGAGGGCGAGGAGGAGGTCATGGCGGTGGTACAGGCGTTCATCCCCGGCGAAGGCGATGCCTGGGAATGGACGGCCGCCTATCTCGGCCGCGTCATCGACGAGATGCTGCGCGAGGATGTCGATCTCGCGAGCCAGCTCGCCATTTACGAGGCGTTTTCACGCAGCCTGGGGCAGCGTCTGGGCGAGATGCATGTCGTGCTGGCGCAGCCCAGCGACGACCCGGCCTTTGCGCCGGAAACCGCCGACGCCGCACAGGTCGAACGCTGGCGCGAGCGCATCCGCGGCCGGGTCGAAGCGGCTTGCACCCATCTTGAGAAGGCGGCCCCGACTCTGCCGCCGGAAGAGCAGGCGATGGCGGAGCGTATTGTCGCCCGCCGCGCCGACATCCTCGGCCTCGTCGATCGTCTCTGCCGGGCGGGACAGGGCAGCCTGCTCCATCGCGTCCATGGTGACTTCCACTTGGGCCAGGTGCTGGTCGCGAGCGGCGACGTCATGATCATCGACTTCGAGGGCGAGCCGGCCCAGCCGCTGTCCGAGCGTCGGGCGAAGGACAGCGGCTGGCGCGATGTCGCCGGCATCCTGCGCTCGCTCGACTATGCCATCGCGGCCGGCGCCCGCACCGTCGCCGCCTCCGGCCCGGCCGGGCGATACGAGATGCTGGCCCAGGCTTTCTCCGCCGTGATGCCGGCGGCGCTGCTCGCGGGCTATCGCGAAGCCACCGCCGACGGATCGATCGCTGAGGTCAAAGAGGAGGGCGCGGAGCTGCTCGACCTCTTCATGATCGAAAAGGCCGCCTATGAGGTCAATTATGAGGTCGGCAACCGTCCCGACTGGCTCGCCGTGCCGCTACGCGGCCTGACCGACCTGCTGGAGCGGCTGCTGCCGGAAGGAGAGCGGCATGAGTGAGGCGTTCGTCGAGCGGGTGCCGCCGCTGCCCATGGAGACGGCCACCGCGCTCGCGCAGGGTCGGTGGGGCACACCTGCCGCCGTCCTCGGCCCGCATCAGGGGCCGGCCGGCCGCTATCTGCGGGTCTTTGTGCCGGGTGCCGAAAGCGTCGCTGTGCGCCAGGAGGACCGCGACGATGTCCATCTGCGCCCGGCCGAGCCGGAGGGGTTGTTCGTGGGCGACCTGGCAGACGGGCCCTATCGGCTTGCGATCCGCTGGCCGGGCGGCGAGCAGATGACGGAGGACCCTTACGCCTTCGGCCCCCTGCTCGGCGATCTCGACCTGCATCTGATCGGCGAGGGGCGCCATCTCGAACTGGCGCGGGCGCTCGGCGCCAATCCCTGCACCGTCGAAGGTGTGGCCGGCGTCCGCTTCGCGGTCTGGGCGCCGAATGCGCGCCGCGTCTCTGTTGTCGGCACCTTCAACAGCTGGGACGGCCGCCGCCATCCGATGATCCGTCGCGGCGACAGCGGCGTCTGGGAGCTGTTCGTGCCGCGGCTCGGAAGCGGAGAACTGTACAAATACGAGATCCTCGACCGTGATGGTCGCCTGCTGCCGCAGAAGGCCGATCCGCTGGCGCGCGCCGCCGAACTGCCACCCGGCACGGCCTCAATCGTGCCGCGCCCGGCGTCGCATGTTTGGGGCGACCAGGCCTGGATGGCCGCGCGGGCCAGACGGCAAGCCGCCGACGCACCGATCTCGATCTACGAGCTGCATCCCGGCTCATGGGTAAGGGGGCCGCACGGCGACATGCTCGATTGGCGCAATCTCGCCGACCGGCTGGTGCCTTACGTCAAGGCGATGGGCTTCACCCATGTCGAGCTGATGCCGGTCGCGGAGCACCCCTTTACCGGTTCCTGGGGCTATCAGCCGCTCGGCCTTTTCGCGCCGACCCGCCGCTTCGGCGAGCCGGAGGATTTCGCGCTCTTTGTCGAGGCCTGCCACCGGGAGGAGATCGGCGTCATCGTCGACTGGGTGCCGGCGCATTTCCCGTCCGACGCGCATGGCCTCGCCCGCTTCGACGGCACGGCGCTCTACGAGCACGAGGACCCGCGTGAGGGCTTCCACAAGGACTGGAACACGCTGATCTACAATTTCGGGCGCCGCGAGGTCTCGAACTTCCTGATTGCCAGCGCCCTGCACTGGCTCGAGCATTTCCACATCGACGGGCTGCGGGTCGATGCGGTGGCCTCGATGCTCTATCGCGACTACAGCCGCCAGCCGGGCGAATGGGTGCCCAATCACCTCGGCGGGCGCGAAAATCTCGAGGCCGTCGCCTTCCTGCGCGAGCTGAACACACTGGTCGCGCAGCGCCATCCCGGCGCGATCATGATCGCGGAGGAATCGACCGCCTGGCCAGGCGTGACGCTGCCCGCCGCCGAAGGCGGTCTCGGCTTCTCCTACAAATGGAACATGGGCTGGATGCACGACACGCTGCACTATCTGCAGCGCGACCCGCTCTATCGCCGGCACCATCATGACGAGATGACCTTCGGCCTGGTCTATGCCTTTTCCGAGCGCTTCGTGCTGCCGCTCTCCCATGACGAGGTCGTCCACGGCAAAGGCTCGCTGCTGGAGAAGATGCCCGGCGACCTCTGGCAGAAGTTTGCCGGCTTACGGGCCTATTTTGCCTTCATGTGGACCCATCCCGGCAAGAAGCTGCTCTTCATGGGCGGTGAAATCGCCCAGCGCCGCGAATGGAACCACGACGGCGAGATCGACTGGGATCTGCTGAAAGACCCGCTTCATCGCGGCATGCAGGCATTGGTCGGTGATCTCAACCGGCTGTATGCCGCTTGGCCGGCCCTGCACGCGAGCGATTCCGACCCCAGCGGCTTTCGCTGGCTGGTCCAGGATGATCGCGAGAACAGCGTCTATGCCTATCTGCGCCAGGCACCGGGCGAGAAGCCGGTGATCACCGTCGTCAACCTGACGCCCGTGCCCCGTTCGAACTACCGCATCGGCGTCCCGCAAGCGGGAGGATGGCGTGAAATCTTCAACAGCGACGCCGCCGCCTATGGCGGCTCCGGCGTCGGCAATGGCGGCTGGGTCGAGGCGAGGGCCGAGGGACTGGGAGGCGAGCCGGCCTCCATCGAGATCGTCATCCCGCCTCTCGGCGCTCTGGTCTTCGTGCCGGACGGCGCCTAGGTCGCGCCGCGCTTGGCAGGTCGCCGCCGCTTGGGCGGCTACCGCTGCCGCAGCGCCGCCACGGGCAGCACCGCGAGCGCATCGGCTACGGTGAGACCCGCATCGCCCGCGGTGATCCGGCGGCCTGTCAGCACATCCTCCCACTCGCCCGTCGTCGGGAGAACGACGCCCTCCCAATGCGGCCCGAGCGGCAAGGCCGCGGCTGCTTCGCCACCTGCGATGCGGGTCGCGATGACGAGAAGCGCCTCCGCGCCGACACGGCGCTTGAAGCCGACGAGATCGACCGAGCGCTCTCCCCGAAGCTCAAGCGGCTCGTAGCTCCCCTCCGCATAGAGGTCCGGCGAGGCGGCACGGTCAGCCAGCAGCGCGGCCATGATGCGCTGCTTGATCCGCCCGTCCGGCCAGGTGGCGAGCAGGGCGGCGGCATGAGCGTCGTCATCCAGAGCGCGGGCCCTGGCCTTGTAGTCCACCGCGCGGCGGTTGTCCGGGTCGACCAGCGAGAGATCCCAGAATTCGGTCCCCTGATAGACATCGGGAACGCCGGGCAGCGTCAACTTCAGCGCCGTCCGGCTCAGGCCGCGCACCATGCCGCGCTGCGCGAGGTCTCGCGCCAGGGGCCGGTAGGTCTCGAGGAAAGAGCTGCCTGCTGCGAGGGCGCCGGCGATCAGATACTTGGCGGCCTGCTCATAGGCCTCTTGGGGATTGATCCAGCTCGTCTTGCGCTTGGCCTCGCGCAGCGCCTTCTCGACCCAGCCCTGCATGCGCTCGCGGAACGCGTCGAGCTGCGGGGCATCATCGGACTCGAGAAGCTCGACCGGCCAGGACGCCAGCATCTGCTGCAGGATCAACTGCCGGTCATTCGCATCCGGCCGGGTGCGGTCGGGCGCCAATTCCAAGCTGAGCGCGTGCCAGCGGCTGCTCGCTTCGGCCCAGCGCTGCGGCATCTCGGTCAGGGACAGGAGCCTGGCGCGGCCGTCCTCGCCGCGCTTGGTGTCGTGCGTCGCGGTCGCGATCATCGCATGCGGCCAATCGCGATGCCGCTGCGCATTGGCCGCGTGGAACGCCTCCGCCGAAACGCCGTGATGGTTCGGCTCGCCGCCGACCTCGTTGAGGGCGAGCAGCGGGCCATAGCGGTAGAACAGCGTGTCCTCCAGACTCTTGGCCGTCACCGGGCCGCTGAGCTGCTGGAAGCGGCGGCGAAAGCGCGCCAGATGCTCGGCCGGCGGCGGTGCGGTCATCATCCGGTCCGCCTCGCCGAGCAGCAGCGCGGCCACGAAGCGATGCAGCGAGGTATCCGGCATAGGGGTGCCGGCGATCGCGGCCGCCACCGTCTCCTCGATCAGCGTCCGGTCCTCCGGCGCGGGCTCGTTCGAGATATAGCTGCGGTAGACCGGCAGCCGCTCGATGATCTCGGTCAGAACCTGACGCATGGCGTGGACGGTGTAGTCGCGGCTGCGTCGGTCGCCATGGGCGAGCCGAGCGAGGTCCGACACCAGCACCTCGAGTTCGCTGGCGAAGCTCGCATGCAGCGTCTCGCGCTTTGCCCGTCGCAACAGTTCCTCGAAGCTGTCGGGCTGGCGCGTGATCTCGCGATAGCTCTCCTCGATCGCGGCCGCGCCCTCGCGGTCCAGAAGGATCCCGTCGATGAGGTTGAGCACCTCGTATCCGGTCGTGCCGGAGATCGGCCAGGGTCGCAGCGTCTCGCCATGGCCGAGGATCTTCTCGACCAGGATGTAGAAGCCGGGCCCGACCTGCGCCTGCAGCGCCCGGACATAGCCTTCAGGATCGGCGAGGCCGTCGATATGGTCGATCCGCAGCCCCTGAATGCGGCCGGCCCTGACCAGATCGAGGATCAGCGCGTGCGTTCGCTCGAAGACCTCGGGCTCCTCGACCCGCACCCCCGCCAGCGTGTTGATGTCGAAGAAGCGGCGGTAATTGATGTCGCTCGCCGCGACACGCCAGTTCGCCAGCCGGTAGCTCTGCATCTCCAGGATGCGATGCAGCGTGTCGAAGCTTTCCCGGATTCCCTCGGCGCCGTTGACGAGATCGAGCGCCCGCTCGGTGGCCTCCGCCAGCTCCGGGGACTCGGCGAAAACCTGCTCCAGCCGCTGCTTGAGCGTCTCGCATTCCGCCACGAGGCCATCGGGGCTCGCACTGCCGGGATTGTCCGACAGCGCGCGCAAACGCGACGAGATCGCCAGCAGCTCCCGGTAATCAGGCCGCTCATGGTCGGCCACCAGAACCAGCACCCGGTCGAGCAGGATCGGATAGCTGAGCGGGCTGATCGGGAAGCGATGCTCGAAATGCCAGAGACTGAAACCGCCTCCGCTCTCGTCGCGCTTCAGCGTCAGCTCGCCCTCTTCCAGCGCGTCGCCATAGCGCTTGCCGAGGAAGGGCAGCACCAGCTTGCCATTGGCGCCGAGCCGCTCCCAGTCGATGTCGAAGGCGACAGCATGGGGTGAAAGCTGCCCCCATTCGATGACCGAGAGCCACCAGGCGTTGTCGGCGCCGCCGATGCCCATATGGTTGGGGACGATGTCGAGGATCAGACCGAGACCGTGCTGTTTCAGCGCGTCCGAGAGGCGCAGGAAGCCCCCCTCGCCACCCAGTTCCGGATTGATCCGGGTGTGGTCGACGATGTCGTAGCCATGGGTCGAGCCCGGCCGCGCTGTCTGCACGGGCGAAGCATAGACATGGCTGATGCCGAGCCTCGCGAGATAGGGCAGGATCGCGACCGCATCGTCGAAGGTGAAGCCGGCATGGAACTGCAGGCGGTAGGTCGCGCGCGGCGGCAGCGCGGCGAGCGCGTTGGCGTTGCGGGCTTCTCCGCTCGGGTCGCGAGACAGGGCGCTCTCCTGATCCGTTTTCATGAGCGGGCCACCAAAAACGCTCCGGTCCAGGGCTGGAGGCGGATATCGGCTCCGATCTCGATGCCGGGGCTGGCCCAGAGAACGCTCGACGAGCCGGGACCATCCACGACCACCTCGCCTTCGCCGAAATGCGCCACGAAACGCAGCCTTCCGCGCTCGAAATCCCAGCTTATGTCGAGCGTGTCAGGCGTTGGGCGTCGGCAGGTCGCACCGAGGAACCGTGTCCGGGTCAGCGGCAGCACCTGCTCGCGACGCAGATCGAGCAGGGCCTTCGTTTCCGCCAGAATTTCGTCATGGGGCGATCGCGCGATCTCCGTCCAGTCCAGCCGCGAGCGTACGGCCGTCTGCGGGTCGGTCGGGTCCGGTACTTCCTCCGCAGCGAAGCCGCCGAAGCCGCCGAATTCCCGACGCCGCCCGTCCCGCACCGCACGCGACAGCTCAGGATCGGCGAAATCGACGAAGTACTGGAAGGGCGTCGAAGCCTGCCACTCCTCGCCCATGAAGAGCAGCGGGATCTGCGGTGCGAGCAGCAGGCCCGCCCGCGCCAGGGCGAGTTTCGTCGGCTCGGTCAGCGCGCCGATGCGCTCGCCCTGAGCCCGGTTCCCGACCTGGTCGTGGTTCTGCAGGAAATTGACGAAGGCCGAGGGCGGCAGATGCGCGGACGGCTCGCCCCGGACCGCGCCCTCATGCGCCGAGAACTCGCCCTGGAAGGCAAACCCCTCGGACAGGCAGCGGCCGAGATGGCCAGCAGCGTCTTCGTAATCGGAATAATAGCCGTCGCTCTCGCCCGTCAGCAGCCGGTGCCAGGAGTGATGCGTGTCGTCGGTCCACTGTGCGTTGTGGAGGATCGGCCGGCCGGTCTCGTCGCGTTCGAGCCAGCGCGACTCGTTCGCGGCGTTTTCGAGAACCAGATGGATTTCGCGGCCCGGCAGCGCCTCGCGGACGCGCTCGGCCAGCTCGCCGATGACGTGCCGGCTGCTGTCGTCGGCGATGGCGTGAACCGCGTCGAAACGCAGGCCGTCGAAATGATATTCCTCCAGCCAATAGAGGGCGTTGTGAACGAAATAGTCCCGCACCACCGCCGCGGCCTCGCCGTCGAAATTGATGCCGGCGCCCCAGGCCGTTTCGTGGCGCTCGGTGAAGAAGGAGGCGGCGTAGTTGGGCAGGTAGTTGCCCGACGGGCCGAAGTGATTGTAGACGACGTCGAGGAACATCATGATCCCGCGGCGATGCGCCTCGTCGACCAGCCGCTTGAGGTCGTCGGGCGTGCCATAGGCGTGATCGGGTGCGTAATGCAGCACACCGTCATAGCCCCAGCCGCGGTTGCCCGGAAAATCCGCCACCGGCAGCAATTCGAGGGCGGTGATCCCGAGGTCGCGCAGATGATCGAGCTTTGCCGTCAGGGCCGCGAAGGTGCCTTCCGGTGTCGCGGTGCCGACATGGGCCTCGTAGAGCACGGCCTCTTCCCAGGGGCGCCCGCGCCAGTCGCCGTCGCTCCAGATGAAGGCTGCGGGGTCGACGACCTGGCTCGGGCCGTCAATGTCGTCCGGCTGGAAGCGTGAGGCCGGGTCGGGGATCGAGAGCCCCCCTTCGATGCGATAGCGATAGAGCGATCCAGGGCGCGCCTGCGGATCGAGCAGGCGGTGCCAGCCCTCGGCGGCCGCTGTCATGGGCCGCTCGGCCCCGTCGATCACGAGCATGACCTCGCGCATGGAGGGCGCCCAGAGCGAGAATTCGACACCCCCCTCGGTGATCCGGGCACCGAAAGGCATGGTGTGGGCGCGGTGCATGGAGAGCGATCCTGTCGGGCTGGTGGAGCCCTTGCGGCTCCGACCAGACCAACACGGGATCGCAGGCCGGGTTCCGCGCTTGCCGCCTCAGGCCTTCGCGTCGCGGGCGCCGGCCCAGCGCTGAAGGGTCGGGCGGTGCCGCAGGAAGCGCACATAGAGCCATTCCAGCGCCACCGCGACATGGCGATTGTGCGCAGCGAGGCCCAGCGGGCGCAGCAGCGGGATCGCGCGCCACATCGCGGCGAAGGCGGCGGCGCCCGAGAGCAGCACGCCGTTCTCCCGCGCGTGGAAACGGGCGAGCAGCGCGCCCCGGTCGAGCGGGCAGTCGGTCTCGGGCGAAGCGACGTCGAGGAAGGTGATACGGCCGGCGCGGTCAAGCCGCTTCATCGCCGCGATCTCGCGGCGGCAGAGCGGACACCCACCATCGAACCAGACGACCAGATCTGTCATGCCCGTCGATATCGGCCTGGCGCGCCGCCGCTGCAAGCGCGCGATGCTTCCCTGGGCGCCGATGCCGCAGGCGGGATGGCAGGGCAGGTCGCCAGACGGCACCCGCCACATGAAAATCCCCGCGCCGTCAGGCGCGGGGACAGGGTGTCGCTGGAGCCGCCGGAAAGGCTCAGTTGAGGTCGAAGCGGCCGGCGTTCATCACCTTGGTCCAGGCGGCGACGAAGTCCTTCACGAACTTCTCCCGGCCGTCATCCTGGGCATAGACCTCGGCATAGGCGCGCAGGATCGAGTTCGAACCGAAGACGAGGTCGACGCGCGTCGCCGTCCATTTCACCGCGCCGCTCTTGCGATCGACGAGGTGGTAGAGGTTCTTGCCGACCGGCTCCCAGCGATAGGCCATGTCGGTCAGGCCGACGAAGAAGTCCGTCGTCAGCGCACCCGTGCGGTCGCTGAAGACGCCGTGCTTCGTGCCGCCATGGTTGACGCCGAGAGCGCGCAGGCCGCCGACCAGCACCGTCATCTCCTGGGCCGTCAGGCCGAGCAGCTGCGCCCGGTCGAGCAGCATCTCCTCGGGGCTGACGGTGTAATCCTTCTTCAGCCAGTTGCGGAAGCCGTCGGCGAGCGGCTCCAGCGCCTTGAAGGAGGCCACGTCGGTCTGCTCCTGCGTCGCGTCGCCGCGACCGGCGGCGAAGGGCACTGCGACATCGAACCCGGCCGCCTTCGCCGCCTGCTCGACCGCATGGCTGCCCGCCAGCACGATCACGTCGGCGACGCTGGCGCCGGTCTCGGAGGCGATGCCTTCCAGCACGCCGAGCACGCGCGCCAGCCGCGCCGGCTCGTTGCCCTCCCAGTCCTTCTGTGGGGCGAGGCGGATGCGCGCGCCGTCCGTGCCGCCGCGCATGTCGGAGCCGCGATAGGTGCGGGCGCTGTCCCAGGCGGTGGCGATCATGTCCGCGGCGGAGAGGCCGCAGGCCGCGATCTTGGCCTTGACCGCAGCCACGTCGTAGTCGCGTCGGCCGGCGGGAACCGGGTCCTGCCAGATCAGATCCTCGGCCGGAACGTCCGGGCCGAAATAGCGGATCTTCGGCCCCATGTCGCGATGGGTCAGCTTGAACCAGGCCCGCGCGAAGGTCTCCGAGAAATAGGCGTGGTCGCGGTGGAAGCGCTCGCAGATGGCGCGATAGGCCGGGTCCATCTTCATCGCCATGTCGGCATCGGTCATGATCGGCATGACGCGGATCGACGGATCCTCGACATCGACCGGCATGTCCTCCTCGCGGATGTTGATCGGCATCCACTGCCAGGCACCGGCGGGCGACTTCTTGAGCTCCCACTCATAGCCGAAGAGCAGGTCGAAATAGCCGTTGTCCCACTTCGTTGGATGGGTCGTCCAGGCGCCCTCGATGCCCGAGGTCACGGTGTTGCGGCCGACCGAGCGCGTCTCGTGGTTCATCCAGCCGAGCCCCTGCTCGGCGATGTCGGCGCCCTCCGGCACGGGGCCGAGCTTGGCGGCGTCGCCATTGCCATGGGTCTTGCCGACAGTGTGGCCGCCGGCCGTCAGCGCGGCGGTCTCTTCGTCGTCCATCGCCATGCGGGCGAAGGTCTCGCGCACATGCGCCGCCGTCCGCAGCGGATCGGGCACGCCGTTGACGCCCTCGGGGTTCACATAGATCAGCCCCATCTGCACCGCGGCGAGCGGGTTCTCCATGGTGGAGGCGTCCATGATGTCTTCGTAGCGGCCATCGGACGGCGCCAGCCACTCCTTCTCAGCGCCCCAGTAGATGTCCTTCTCCGGGTGCCAGATGTCCTCGCGGCCGAAGCCGAAGCCGAAGGTCTTCAGTCCCATCGACTCGTAGGCGATGTTGCCGGCGAGGATCAGCAGGTCGGCCCAGCTGACCTGGTTGCCGTACTTCTTTTTGATCGGCCAGAGCAGGCGGCGGGCCTTGTCGAGATTGGCGTTGTCCGGCCAGGAGTTGAGCGGCGCGAAGCGCTGGTTGCCGGTGCCGCCGCCGCCGCGGCCGTCGGCGAGGCGGTAGGAGCCGGCCGCGTGCCAGGCCATGCGGATGAACAGCCCGCCGTAATGGCCCCAATCGGCCGGCCACCATTCTTGGCTGTCGGTCATCAGCGCATGCAGGTCGCGCTTGAGCGCAGCGACGTCCAGCGTCTTCAGCGCCTCGCGATAGCTGAAGCCCTTCAGCGGGTTGGTCTTGCTGTCGTGCTGGTGGAGGATGTCGAGGTTGAGCGCGTTGGGCCACCAGTTCATGGCCATGCCGTCGGCCCGCGTGTTCGCGCCGTGCATCACCGGGCATTTGCCCTTCGGCGCCGTGTTCAATCCGTCCATTGCAAATCTCCCCACTCGGTACCGTCATCCGCGAGCCGTCGCGGACCGGTCAGCTGGGCTGGGACCTAGCATGCGAATGTGATAAAATTAATTTTGAATTTGTAATTGAGATGATGAGAAAAACCTATGGCGTCGCTCTCCATCCGCCATCTGCGCTATTTCGATGCGCTCGCCCGCCAGGGCCATTTCGGCCGGGCCGCGGAGCATTGCGCCATCTCGCAGCCGGCGCTCTCGCTGCAGATCAAGGATCTCGAGGACAGCCTCGGCGTGACCCTGGTCGAGCGCAGCGCCAAGCAGATCCGGCTGACAGCACTGGGCGAGGAATTTGCCCTGCGCGGACGCGACATCCTGCGCGCGATCGATGAACTGGCCGATCTCGCCCGCGCCTCGCGCGGACCTCTCGCCGGGCCGTTGCGCCTCGGCATCATCCCGACGGTCGCGCCTTACCTGTTGCCGGGGCTGATCAAGGCGCTTGTCGGCCGCTATCCGGACATCGAACTCAATCCCCGAGAGGCGCTGACGCGGCTCTTGCTGGAGGATCTGGTGGGTGGCCGGCTCGATGCCGCGATCGTCGCCCTGCCGGCCTCCGAGCCGTCACTCGTCGAGACGGCGCTGTTCGAGGAGGAGTTCGTGCTGGTGCGCTCGCGCGAGGATGCGGCCCGGCCCGTGCCGAGCACGACGATGCTGCGCGAGATGCGCCTGCTGCTGCTGGAGGAGGGGCACTGCTTTCGCGACCAGGCGCTGGAGGTCTGCAATATCGGCGCGCCGGCCCCGCGCGCGCTGATGGAGGGCAGCTCCCTCTCGACGCTGGTGCAGATGGTTGGCGCCGGCATCGGCGTGACCCTGATCCCGGAGATGGCGGTGGCGGTCGAGATGCGCAGCGCCGCGGTCTCCGTGGCGAGGCTCGAGGCGCCGCGCCCGACGCGCACCATCGGCATGATCTGGCGGAAGACCAGCCCGCTCGCGCGCCAGCTGGCGGAGATCGCCGCGATGGTCGGCGAAGCCGGCCGCGCCGCCATGCGCGATGCCGAGGCCGCGTTCCGCCCGCCGGAGCGCTGAACCCGGCAGCCGCGCGGTCAGCGGTTTTCGAGGCTGTCGAGGATGGCGGGGATCTGCTGCTTGACCTTGAAGAAGCCCGCGCTGGCATGCGGCCAGATCGCCGCATCCCACGCCCGCCGCCATTCGCAGAGCGTGATCCCCCGCGCCTCCAGCAGCGGCACCGCCCGCGCCAGCCAGTCGTGCAGCGGGCTGCGCGTCACATAGCCGGTGGCGATCTGCGTCACGCGCGCGGCGACGGCCCACTCGACGAGGGCTTCGGGCGCGGCAGCCTGCAGGGCTGTCACCTCGAACCCTGTCCTCGACGCGGCATCGGCCAGCGCCTCGGCCTCGAAGCGCGCGACGGCCTCCGCCACCGGGCGCGGCGAGCGTAGCGGGCTGGCGGCGAGCGTCGCCGCGGCACGGATATCGAAGCCGGCGAGGTCATGGTCCTCCAGCCGGCAATCCTCCTCGGTGATCAGCAGGGCCGTCGGCCGGCCGGGCTGCGGGAGCGTGACGCTCCGCAACGGCTGCGGCGTGGGGAGTCCCTCCGGCTCCTCGTCCTCGAGACCGGCGACGACCTCGGCCAGATCACGCTCCGAGGGGGTGAAGCGCCCTTCGGTGAAGCGGGCGATGTTCCAGGCCTGCGCCGGATAGAATTTTCCGCGCGTGTGCAGCCCGCCGACCCAACGCCAGCTCAAGGTGTTGGAGGCGGGGTCGCCATCGAGCAGATGCCGCAGGAAGAGATCGGCTCCCAGACGCCAGGGCAGCCGGAGCGTGAAGATCCAGATCGAGGCGAACCACATCCGCGCATGGTTGTGGAGATAGCCGGTGGCCGTCAGCTCCTGCGCCCAGGCATCGAAGTAGGCGAGGCCGGTTCGGCCCTGTTCGGCTGCCGCGACCCGGCCCGCCAGAGCGGGATCGGCCGCCACCGCCGCGAGATCGCGCTGCAGCCCCGCGACATAAGCCGCCCAGATCTGCGGGCGTCGTTCCAGCCAGCCCTTGAAGTAGCCGCGCCAGAACACCTCGCGGATGAAGGCATCGGCCGCCTCAGCGCCGTGATCGGCCAGCGCCGCTTCCACCGTCTCCCGCTCGGTCACGAGGCGCCGGCGCAGATAGGGCGAGAGGCGCGAAACGAAGACGTGCCGCCCCGGGCCGCGATCGGTGTTGCGATGCTCGGCGTAGCTGCGGCCCATCAAAGGGCGGAAGCATTCCAGCAGGGCAAGGCCCGCATTCCGGGTCGCCCTGGTCTTCGCCATCGTCGCAGTCCCATTCGTCATGACCGCTATACGCCGCAGCGATGCCGGACGGGCCTGGCTGCGACGCGATGCCCCAGAGCCGAGCGGCGTGTCGTCTCAGGGCAGGTTTTCGCGCAGCACGATCTCGGTTCGCGGCCGCTCGACACCCTCGGTCGCCGGAAGGCCGGCGCGCAGATTGGCGAAGATCGAGACGCAGTCCATCAGCGCCGCTTGCGGGTTCTGGGTGATCACCGCATCCATCGCGCCCTCGATCAGCAGGTCGCGCGTCGCCGGGGTCAGGCCATGGCCGACGAAGACGACCTCCTGCTGCCGGCCGGCCTCCTTCAAGGCCCGCGCGATTCCCTCCGGCCCGCCGCCGATATTGTAGATGCCGGCGAGGTCGGGGTGCTGCGCCAGCAGCGTCTTGGTCTGGCGGTAATTGCGCGCCTCCTCATCGTGGCCCTCCCGCAGCCCGACGACCTGGATCTGTGGGAACAGATCCTGGAAGAGATGCAGGAAGCCCATCTCGCGCTCCTCATGGGCGCGGTAGCTCAGGCTGCCGGCGATCATCGCGACCTTCGCCGGCCGGTTGCCGATGAAGCGCCCGATCAGATAACCGGCCGTGCGCCCGGCCGAGCGGTTGTCGAGGCCGACATAGGCGACGCGCTTCGTATTGGCGATGTCCGAGATCAGGGTCACGGTCGGGACGCCGCGCTCCGCCAGCCGGTCGACCGCCTCGCGCACCGTCGGGTGCTCCAGAGCCATGAAGGCGATGCCGTCGACCTCGCGCCCCACCGCCCTGAGATGCTGTGCCAGCAGCTCCGGCCGGAAGCTCTCGATATGGTCGACCCGCGCGCGCATGTTGAACGAGGCGAGTTGCGCCTGAGAGCCACCGATCAGCCGCCCCAGCATCCCGAGGAATCGGTTGTCCCCCGCGGGCAGGAGGAAGGCGAGCCGCAGCGGCCTCAGCGCGCTGGCCGGCCGCGCTTCGTCGATCAGATAGCCGATCTCGCCTGCGGCCCGGAGCACGCGCTGGACCGTCAGCGCCCGCACGCCCGGCCGCCCGTTCAGCACGCGGTCGACGGTGGCGGTGGAGACGCCGGCGCGCGCCGCGACGTCGTCGATCCGGGCCGAGCGGCTGCGCCGGGGCTTGTCGTCCACGTCCAGAGTCATCGAAGCGAATCCATCAAAAACCATCAGAAACTGAGTTTGACGCCCATCATGCCGGCTTCCTATCGTGATGGGAAGAACACCAGAACGAGCGATCGCGCAGCGATCCGAAGGGAGGAAGAGATGGCCATCGTCACCCGCCGCGCGGTCCTGCGCACGCTTGCCGCCGCACCCGCCGCCATGCCGCTGATCGGCTTCCCGCATGTCGCGCGGGCCGCCGAGTTCGAACTGAAATACGGCAATAACCTGCCGCTGAGCCACCCGCTCAACATCCGCGGCCAGGAGGCCGCGGAGCGCGTCGCGCGGGAGAGCAAGGGCCGCGTCGAGATCAAGATCTTCCCGAACAACCAGCTCGGTGGCGACACCGACATGCTGAGCCAGGTCCGCAATGGCGGCATCACCTTCTTCACCCCCTCGGCGCTGGTGATCGCGACGCTGGTGCCGGTGGCGGCGATCAATGCGGTCGGCTTCGCCTTCTCGGACTACGATCAGGTCTGGAAGGCGATGGACGGCAAGCTCGGCGCCCATGTCCGCGAGGCGATCGCGAAGGTGAACCTCTTCGCCTTCGAGAAGATGTGGGACAATGGCTTCCGCCAGATGACGACCTCGGGCCGCCCGATCGAGCAGGCCAAGGACATGGCTGGGCTCAAGATCCGCGTGCCGGTGAGCCCGCTATCGATCTCGATGTTCAAGGCGCTCGACGCCGCGCCGGCGAGCCTGCAGTTCAGCGAGGTCTACACCGCCCTTCAGACCCGCGTCGTCGACGCACAGGAGAACCCGCTGCCGATTATCCAGGTGGCCAAGCTCTTCGAGGTCCAGAAGAGCTGCGCGATCTCGAACCATATCTGGGACGGGTTCTGGTTCATCGCCAACGGGCGCGCCTGGCGCGGCCTGCCGGCCGACCTGCAGAAGATCGTCGCCGATGCCATCAACGACGCCGGCATGAAGCAGCGGGCCGACATCAAAGCGCTCAACGAGACGGTCCAGGCCGATCTCCAGTCGAAGGGGCTCGCCTTCAACAAGACCGATCCCGACAGCTTCCGCGCCAAGCTGCGCACGGCCGGCTTCTACAAGGAGTGGCAGGAGCGCTTCGGCACCGAGGCCTGGAGCCTGCTCGAGGACGCCGTCGGCAAGCTCGCCTGAGGCCTATCGGCCCATCATCGAGAGCCGGCGGGCGCTCCCGCCGGTCTTTTCCAGAACCGGCCGCCTCGGGGCCGCGCCTTCCGCCAGACCCCACAAGGATGCCCGCATGAGCCGCTTCTTCGGCCAGATTCGCCAGGCCGGTTATGTCGTGCCCGATATCGAGGCAGCGATGGATTACTGGAGCCGCGTGCTCGGCATCGGCCCCTTCTTCTACAATCCGAAGGTCCCGATCCGGAACTATCGTTACAGGGGCGAGGCCTACGAGCCGCACAACTCGGTCGCGCTCGCCAATTCCGGGCCGCTCCAGATCGAGCTGATCCAGTGCCGCAACGCCGTGCCGTCCATGTACAAGGACTTCACCGATGCCGGCCATAGCGGTCTCCAGCATGTCGCCTACTGGACCGAGGACTACGACGCCGATCTCGCCCGTCTCACGGCGCAGGGACTCGTGCCGGTGATGTCCGGCGAGGTCGGCGAGCGCGGTCGGTTCGTCTATTTCGACACGCACTATCACCCGGGCACGGTGATCGAACTTTCCGAGGTCGCCGGCCCTAAGGGCGAGATGTTCCGCCTGATCCGCGAGGCCTCCGAGGGCTGGGACGGCCGCGATCCGGTGCGTCCTTTCCCGGACCTCTCGAAGCTCTGATCGGCCCCGGAGCCAGTCCGGGACTTGGCGCCCGGTCGAAACGTCGGCGCAGTATCATCTCGCCTGTGATTGCGAACAAAACCGGAAACTGATCGAGTCCGGTTCATGCTCGCCATCGATTCGCCGGCTCCGGCCGCCACCTATCTCGACCTGCTCAACCCGGCGCAGCGGCGGGCCGTCACCCATGGCGCCGGGCCTGCACCGGCGCCGCCGCTGCTGGTCATCGCCGGGGCGGGCTCGGGCAAGACCAATACGCTCGCCCATCGCGTCGCTCATCTCATTGTCAGCGGTGCCGATCCGCGGCGCATACTCCTGATGACCTTCTCGCGCCGCGCCGCCGCCGAGATGACACGCCGCGTCGGGCGCATCGCCCGCAAGGTGATGGGGGAGGGGGCCGCCGCGGTGACGGACGCGCTGAGCTGGGCCGGCACCTTCCATGGGCTCGGCGCGCGCCTCCTGCGCGATCACGCCGACCAGATCGGGCTCGACCCGGCCTTCACGATCCACGACCGGGAGGATGCTGCCGACCTGATGAACCTGGTCCGGCACGAACTCGGCTTCTCGAAGACGCAGGCCCGCTTTCCGGCCAAGGGCACCTGCCTCTCGATCTATTCGCGTTGCGTCAACGCGCAGACGCCGATCGAGACCGTGCTCACCCGCTCCTTCCCCTGGTGCGCGGCCTGGGGCGCCGAGCTGCGCGAGCTGTTCGCCGCCTATGTCGAGGCGAAGCAACAGCAGAACGTGCTCGATTACGACGATCTGCTGCTCTACTGGGCGCAGACCATGGCCGATCCCGCGCTGGCGGCGGAGATCGGCGAACGCTTCGACCATGTCATGGTCGACGAGTATCAGGACACCAACCGCCTCCAGTCAGCGATCTTGCTGGGCCTCAAACCGGACGGCCGGGGCCTCACCGTCGTGGGCGACGACGCGCAGTCGATCTACGCCTTCCGCGCCGCGACGATCCGCAACATCCTCGACTTTCCGGCCGCCTTCACGCCGCCGGCGGAGATCGTCACGCTCGACTAGAATTACCGCTCGACCCAAGGCATTCTCGCGGCCGCCAATGCGGTGATCGAGTTGGCCGCCGAGCGCTTTACCAAGAATCTCTGGACGGACCGCGCCACGGGCGCGCCGCCGCAGCTCGTCCATGTCCGCGACGAGGCGGATCAGGCGAGCTTCATCGCCACGCGCGTTCTGGAGAACCGCGAGGCCGGCGCCGCCCTGAAGCAGCAGGCAGTGCTGTTCCGCGCCTCCCATCACAGCGGCCCGCTCGAGATCGAATTGACCCGCCGCAACATACCCTTCGTAAAATTCGGCGGGCTGAAATTCCTGGACGCCGCCCATGTGAAGGACATCCTCGCCCTGCTGCGCTTCGTCGAGAACCCGCGCGACAAGGTCGCCGGCTTCCGGTTGATGCAGCTCCTGCCCGGCGTCGGGCCGACGTCCGCGCGGCGCGTGCTGGATCTGGTCGCGGCGGCGCCCGATCCCCTGCGGGCGCTGGCGGATGCGCCGGCCCCTCCGCGCGCCGGCGAGGACTGGCCGGCCTTTCTGGGTGTGCTCGACGCGCTGGCGGGCCGCCGTGCCGGCTGGCCCGCCGAGATCGAACAAGCGCGGCTCTGGTACCAGCCTCATCTCGAACGCATCCACGAGGACGCCGCGACCCGGCAGGCCGATCTGATCCAGCTCGAGCAGATCGCAGGCGGCTATCCCTCGCGCGAACGCTTCCTGACCGAGCTGACGCTCGACCCGCCGGACGCGACCAGCGATCAGGCCGGCGTGCCGCTGCTCGACGAGGATTATCTGATCCTCTCGACGATCCATTCCGCCAAGGGGCAGGAGTGGAAGTCCGTCTTCGTCATGAACGTCGTCGACGGCTGCATCCCTTCCGATCTGGGGACCGGCACCACGGAGGAAATCGAGGAGGAGCGGCGGCTGCTCTATGTCGCGATGACGCGCGCCAAGGACGATCTGCACCTGATGGTGCCACAGCGCTTCTTCACCCATGGCCAGTCCGCCACCGGCGACCGGCATGTCTATGCCGCGCGCACACGCTTCATTCCCGATGCGCTGCTCGACCGCTTCGAGCGGGGCGCCTGGCCGGCGGCACCGGCCGAAGCGGGCCGGCCCCCGCGCGAGGGGCCACGGCTCGATCTGCGCGCGCAGATGCGGGCCATGTGGCGTTGAGCGTGAAGCAGGCCGGGCACGGTGGGACGGCGCCCACACTCCCCTCAGTCGAGCGAGACACTGATGTTGCGCCGGAAGAGCTCTTCGTCATCGGGCGTTCCGCTGATCTTGTCCTGATCCGGCAGCGGCGCCACGAGCGTGAACACCACACCGGAGGCGCGGTACTGCAGCTCGCCCGTGCCGTCCAACTCCGCGGCCAGGACCTTCTCGATCAGCCGCGTCCCGAAGCCGCGCCGGCTCGGACGGGCTTTGACGGGCGGGCCACCCGCTTCCTGCCAGCGGAACTCGATCATCGCCTGCGAGCCGTGGTGGACGACCTGCCAGTCGATGAAGACATGGCCCTCGGGGACGGAGAGCGCCCCGTACTTGACCGCATTGGTCGCGAGCTCGTGCAGCGCCAGCACCATCGCCATTGCTGCCCGCGGCGGCAGGCTGAGATAGGGACCTCCGACCCGGAAGCGCCGCGATCCCGGCATGTCGAACGATTCCGTTGCGCTGGCGACGATCTCGGCGATGGTGGCGCTCTGCCACTCCTCCCGCGTCAGCAGGTCATGGGCCGAGGCGAGCGATTGCATCCGCGCCGTCAGAACCTCCGTGGCCTCCTTCAGCGATTCGGCATGGCGCAGCGTCTGGGTCGCGATCGACTGGATCGTGGCCATCGAGTTCTTGACCCGGTGCTTCAGCTCCGCCGTCAGCAGCAGCCGCTGCTCCTCGTTGCGGCGGCTCTCGGTGACGTCGAGGGTCACGCCCGACATGCTGATCGGCCGGTCATCCGCCCCGTAATGCGGACGGCCGCGCGCCATAATCCAGCGTGTCTGCCCGGCCGGGGTGCTGATGCGGTACTCGAGTTCGTAATCCTCATGCCGCGCAATCGCCTCCTGCACGGCGAGCTCCATCTTCGGGCGGTCCTCGGGGAGGATCGCGGCGATCAGGTCTTCATAGGCGAAGGGCTCCTCCGCCCGGCGGCCGAAATTCGCCTTGCAGATGTCGGAACAGGTGAGACGCAGATCGGTCAGGTCGAGCGTCCAGGAGCCGAGCCGTGCGGCGCGGATGGTGAAGCGCAGCCGTTCCTCCGAGAGCCTGAGATCGCGCGTGCGCCGCTCGACCTCCTTCTCCAGCTTGTCATGGTCCTGCTGCAGCCGCACGAGCCGGTCCCGCTCCAGCGTGACGTCGAACTGCGAGGCGAAGAAATAGGAGAGGTGGCCGTCCTCGTCGAAGACCGGGGAGATCAGCACGCGGTTGTGGAAGCGCGAGCCGTCCTTGCGGTGGTTGATGATCTCCAGCTCGATCTGGGCGCGGCGGCCGATCGCGTCCCTGAGCCGCGCGATGTCGCGCGGGTCCGTCTCGGGGCCCTGCAGGAAGCGGCAATTGCGCCCGATCACCTCCTCGCGCTGATAGCCCGTCAGCCGCAGGAAGGCATTGTTGGCGAAGACGATCGGGTTGTCCGGCTGGTTCGGATCGGTGATCAGCATCGGCATCCGCGTCGCGCGCACAGCGGAGGCGAAGGGATCGGAGGACTTCCCGATCTTCTCGATCTCCGCGTCAATGCGGCTGTGCTCGGTCTGCGCGGTCATCGGGATCGGGAACTCCGGAATCGGACCTCGGGGAGGGGCGTTGCGGTCTTGGTTTCGTCCCCACCGGCCAGCCGGCTGGCCCGGCCCGGGCTGCACGGGATGCAACCGGACAGGAGGGGCTGGTGCGGAACGCGCGGGATCTCCACCCGTTCCCGCCGCGGAGCAAGGCCCGTCGATGCGCTCAGCACGAGGCGATGAAGCGTGCCGCCTCGCGCTCAAGCCCTAGGGGGCTCTGCGACAGCCACGACGCAACGCCTGAGCGCTCCTCGCTTTCGTCGGGATGCAGCGGCATCGGCGTGGCCATCAGGCCCTCCGCCCTATTGGTTAAATCGTCGTCGTGAAAGGCGATCTGCGTGTCCATGGCTTCCTCTTGGCGCGGCGTCCTTATGCTCCCGATCGGCCCGCTGCGAAATGGCAATGTCCTAAGGGCTACCCTGCGCTCCAAAAAACGTGACGGATTGAACGCTGATGCGGGCCGAGCGGAGACGGCGAGCCGATGGTTGGGTCATCCGGCAGGGACGATGATATGGATCGACCGGCGCGTGCCGCCGGAACCGCGTGCAGCAAGCCGCGTTGGCTGGCAGTTCAATGCGAGGAACGATGATGAAGACTCCGCTATTCGTGCTGGCGCTGACCGCGACCTTGGCCCTGGGCGCCTGCAATCCGCTCGAGACCGGCCCCGTCGGCAATGCGAATGTGCCCCAGCCGCGAAAGGCGGTCGATCTCGGTCGCTATGTCGGGACCTGGTACGAGCAGGGCCGCTACGAGGCGAGCTTCCAGAAGGGCTGCGAGGGTGTCACGGCGCAGTACACGGCGAAGCCTGACGGAACGGTTGCAGTGGTGAACTCTTGCCGCCAGGGCAGCCCGACGGGGCCGCTGCGATCGGCCGACGCGACCGCGCGCATCGTCGAAGGCTCGAACGGCGCCAAACTCAAGGTCAGCTTCTTTCGTCCCTTCGAGGGGGATTACTGGGTCCTCGACCGGGCCGACGATTACGGCTGGGCGATCGTCGGCGAGCCGTCGGGACGCTATCTCTGGCTGCTGACGCGCGAGCGCAGGATCAGCCCGCGCCAGTATGAATCCCTCGTCGCCAGGGCGCGGACCCTCGGTTACGACACCACGCTCTTGCGGCGGACGCAGCAGTAAGCGAGGCGCCGTGCCCGGACTGGCCAGGCCAATTCCTAGATCACGCGCGAGCGGATGGTCGCCGTGACGATCTCGGTGACGACGACGACGGCGAAGATCACGAGCAGCACCAGCCCGACCTGGTCCCAGTAGAGATTTTCCATCGAGGCCTGCAAGGCCACGCCGAGACCGCCGGCGCCGACCAGCCCGAGCACGGCGCTTTCGCGGACATTGATGTCCCAGCGGAACAGGCTGACCGCGAGAAAGGCCGGCTTCACCTGGGGCCAGAAGCCCTTGAGCAGGATGGCGCGTCGTGAGGCACCGGCCGCGCGCAGCGCCTCGATCGGCCCGGCCTTGGCCTCCTCGATCGCCTCGGACAGGAACTTGCCCGTGAAACCGATCGAGTGAACCGCGACGGCCATCACGCCCGCCAGCGCGCCGGGACCGAAGACCGCGACGAAGAGCAGGGCCCAGACCAGCGTGTGGACCGAGCGGGTCGAGACCAGGATGAAGCGCCCCAGCGCATTGACGACCGGCGAGGGTGCGACATTGCGGGCGCACATCAGCGCGACCGGCGTGGCCAGCAGGATGGCGAGGATCGTCCCCAGCGTCGCTGTGTGCAGGGTCTCGACGAGGGCGGTGCCGACGGTGGTGCCGAAATAGCCCCAGTCGACCGGCCACATCCGGCCGAACAGATCGGCCGTCTGCTGGGGCGCATCATACAGGAACTCGGGAATGACCTCGATGGTCTGGACCGACCAGCCCAGCGCCAGCGCCGCCAGTCCCCAAAAAGCCAGCCGCATGCCGCGCTCCAGCGGCGTGAATCGGCGCCAGAGACGGCCCGCCGGCGTCTCGACCACGAGACCGGATGGGGCCTCGTCCTGGTAGATCCGTCGCATGAAGGCCGAGAGCACCTCGCCGGCCATCACCGTGACGATGATCGCGATGATGATGGTCAGAACGAAGTCGTAGTCGAAACGCTGGAAGGCGGTGAACAGCGTCGCACCGATGCCGCCGCCGCCGACGAGTCCGACCAGCGCGGAATTGCGCAGGTTGGAATCGAGCTGATAGGCGGCAAAACCGATGAAGCGCGGCAGCACCTGCGGCACCACGCCCATCGTCACCACCGAGAGGAACGGCGCGCCAGCGGCGCGCAGCGCCTCGATCGGCTTCATCGACATCTCTTCGATCGCCTCGGCGATCAGCTTGGCGATGAAGCCGAGCGTCGCGACGACCAGCGCCATGACGCCGGCGAGCGCGCCGAACCCGACCGCCTTGACGAACAGGATCGCGACGATGACGGGGTGGAACGTCCGGCACAGCGCGATGACGCCGCGCGCCGCCACCGTGACCGGCAGGGGCATCAGGTTGCGCGCCGCGAAAAGTCCGAGCGGCAGGGCCAGCAGCACGCCGATCGCCGTCGCGATGATCGCGATCTGCAGCGATTCCAGCATGCCCGACCACAGGAGCTGCATCTTGTCGGCGGCGGTGTTGGGCGGAAACATCCGCCCGATGAAGCGGGCGCCATTGTCCAGCCCCTGGACGAAACGCTCCCAGCGGATGTCCAGGATCTGCGCCGCATAGGCGACATAGGCGAGGAACAGCGCCGCACCGATGCGCAGCGGCCAGTTCGGCGGAAAGGCGCGGGCCCGCAGGTTGCGGGAGGCGAGGGCGGGAGCGCTCATTCCATCCAGCCTTCGCCGCCATAGATTTCGGCGAGATGGCTGTCCTGCAGCCCGGCCGGCGGTCCGTCATAGACGACGACGCCCTTGGACATGCCGACGATCCGCAGCGCGTAGCGCTTCGCCAGCGCGACATTGTGGATGTTGACGAGCACGGGAATATCCCGCTCGCGCCCAACCTGGGCGAGCAGTTCCATGATCTCGACCGAGGTCTTGGGATCGAGCGAGGAGGTCGGCTCGTCGGCGAGAACGAGATCGGGATCCTGCATCACGGCGCGCGCGATGCCGACGCGCTGGCGCTGCCCGCCCGAGAGCTGGTCGGCCCGCCGGGTGGCGAAATCGCCGAGCCCGACCGATTCCAGCAGCGCAAAGGCGCGCGCGATGTCGGCCTCCGGAAAGCGCCGGGTCCAGGCGCGCCAGACCGGCACATAACCGAGCCGGCCGCAGAGCACGTTCTCGATCACGGTCAGGCGCTCGACGAGGTTGTACTCCTGGAAGACCATGCCGAGCCGGCGCCGCGCCTGGCGCAGCGCCTCGCCCTGGAGCTTCGCGAGATCCGTGCCACCGAGCATGATCGAGCCGGAGGTCGGATCGACCAGCCGGTTGATGCAGCGGATCAAGGTCGATTTTCCGGTCCCGGACGGGCCGATGATGGCGACGATGCCGGGCTCGGACACGGTCAGGGAAATGTCGCGCAGCACCGGCTGTCCGGGCCGGTACTCCTTGACGAGGTTGCGGATGACGAGCGCCCGGCCCTGGCCGGACGCCACAGGCAGGGCGCTCATGATGGGAAAACCTCGTTGGGCGACGGCGTGGGCGGGTCAGGGTGCCTTGGGAGGCGCCGCGTTCTTCTTGGCGAGCGCATCGGCCTCGCGCTTGGCCTCGGCGTCATAGGCCGATTTGTTGTAGGGCGTGCCCGACTTCTCGGCCACGTCCCGCACCACGGCCCAGTCCTTCTGGTAGGTGATCGGCAGGAAGCGGTCGTCGCCGTTGAACTCCTTGGTCATTTCCGGTGTGAAGCGGAAGGAGAAGAAGCACTCGGTCAGCTTCTTGGCGAGCTCGGGCTTGAGGTCGTGGGCATAGGCGAAGGACGAGGTCGGGAACACCGCGCTGCGGTAGATCTCGCGCACATCCTCCTTCTTGATCGTTCCGCGCACGATCATGCGCTCATAGACGTCGCCCGCGACCGCGCCCATGTCGTAGTCGCCCGAGACGACGCCGAGGATCGACTTGTCGTGCCCGCCGGACATCAGCGGCTTGTAGTCGACGTCGGCCGTCAGCCCATGCTCCGGAAAGAGCACGCGGGGGGCGAGATTGCCCGAATTGGACGAAGGCGAGGTATGGGCGACCTTCTTGCCCTTGAGGTCGGAGAGCTTCTGATAGGGGCTCGACGCCTTCACCACTGCGACAAGATTATAGCCGCGTACTTCCGTGCCGACGCCCTTCGCGGCGAAGGGCACGGCGCCGGCGAGGTTGACCGCGAAGCCGGTCGGCCCGGTCGAGAAGCCGGCAAAATGCAGGCGGCCCGAACGCATCGCCTCGATCTCGGCCGAGTTGGACTGGACGGGGTAGTAGACGATGCGCTTGCCCGTGCAGGTCGCGAGATGATCGGTAAACGGCTTGAAGATGTTGGCGTAGACGGCGGGGTCCTCGACCGGGGTATAGGCCCAGACCAGCGCCGAAGGGTCGCGCCACTTCTTCGGATCGGTCGGCGCATCGGCGACGAGATCGCCATTCGCGTCGCAATACATCGTGTCGAGCTGGCCGCGGTTCGGGCAGGCATCCTGCGCCGCGGCGTCGCCGCTCCACGTGCTCAGGCTCAGCACCAGCAGCGAGACCGTCGCTGCGAGTTGGGTCGTTTTCCGGCTCATCGAACGTTTCCTCTCACGCTGCCGGTTCGACCGGCTTGTCCCAGGTATGTGACACAAAACCGTCATATTCAACCCGGTCTCAGCCGCCGTCCCGCCCCGGCCTTCCGCCGTCGCCGTCATCTCGCGCCCATGCCGTTGGGAGAGGCGCTGCGGGCGTAGCCGGCAAAGCGGGAGGGGTGACAGGCCGCCGCTGGATGTGACAGTTTGATGACGCGCAGCGGTGGATTTCGCCCTGCGACGCAAGTTCGGCCTCGATGTCGAACGCGGACAACGGCTCTGGGAGGTCATCGTGGTGGTGAAGAAGTGGGTTCTGGCGTTGGGCCTCGTCCTGACGTCCTCGGTCGCCCTGGCTCAGACACCGGCCGGCAAGGTAACGGTTGTGACGTCGTTCTCGAAGGACGTGACCGACCCGATCAAGAAGGCTTTCGAGAAGGCGACGCCCGGCGTCACCCTCGAGGTCCAGAACCGCAACACCAATGCGGGCGTGAAGTATCTTGAGGAGACCAAGACCAACAACCAGGTCGACCTGTTCTGGGCCTCGGCGCCGGACGCCTTCGAGGTGCTCAAGGGCAAGCAGTTGCTGTCGGCCTACAAGCCGAAGGCGAGCGGCATCCCCGAAAAGATCGGCTCCTATCCGATCAACGACCCCGCCGGCTTTTATTCGGGCTTCGCCGCCTCTGGCTACGGGATCATGTGGAATGAGCGCTATGCCCGCGCCAACAAGCTGCCCGAGCCGAAGGAATGGCAGGACCTCGCCAGGCCGGTCTTCTTCGACCATGTCGCCATCGCGGCGCCCTCGCGCTCCGGCACGACGCATCTGACGATCGAAACGATCCTTCAGGGCGAGGGCTGGGACAAGGGCTGGCGCACGATCAAGGAGATGGCGGGCAATTTCCGCGCGATCAACGAGCGCTCCTTCGGCGTGCCCGAGCAGGTCAATTCCGGCCAGGTCGGCGTCGGCATCGTCATCGACTTCTTCGCCTTTTCGGCGCAGGCCTCGGGCTTTCCGGTCAAGTTCGTCTATCCGAGCGTGACCACGGTGGTGCCCGCCAATGTCGGCATCGTCGCCAACGCCCCGAACAAGGCGGCCGCCGAGGCCTTCGTCGAGTTCCTGCTCTCGTCGGCGGGACAGGAGGTCCTGCTCGAGCCCGGCATCCGCCGCCTGCCGGTGAACCCGGCCGTCTACGCCAAGGCCGGCGCCGACTACCCTAACCCCTTCACCGATCCGCGCTTCCAGAAGATGATCGGCTTCGACGTCGACAAGTCGGAAGGCCGCACCGCTGTCGTCGACACGCTGTTCGACCAGTTGATCTCCTTCCAGCTCGATGCGCTCAAGGGCGTCACCAAGACGCTGCACGAGGTCGAGGCGGCCCTGGCCAAGAAGCCGAACGCGCAGGCGAAGGCTCTGCTCGACGAAGCCCGGACCCTCATCGCCGCCATGCCAGTCAGCGAGGCGCAGGCCTCCAGCGCCGAGCTTCGCGGCGCCTTCACCGGCGGCAAGGAGAAGGGCGCGCGCCAGGCCGAGGTCGAGGCGCAATGGGCGAGCTTCGCCCGCGACCACTACGCCAAGGCCAAGGCGAAGGCCGAAGAGGCGCTCAAGGCGGCGCGCTGAGCGTCAACCCATCCTCGCGTCATCCCGGACGCAGCGAAGCGGAGATCCGGGATCCATGCCGGACCAGTTCAGGAATGGATCGCGGATCAGCGCGGCTTCGCCGCTCGTCCGGAATGACGGCGCGCCCTTGGTTCAACGATCAGGACGGGCATGACCGCTATCCCCACAGCCACCCTCCCTCGCGCCCGCCGGCTCTCCGCCACGCCAGGCCAGATCGCGCTGGCGCTGGCGATCGCGGCCTTCCTCCTGCTGTTCCTGGGGCTGCCGGTCGGGACCGTGCTCTACGTCGCCTTCACCGAGAAGGGCACGTCCAACTTCACGCTGGTGAACTTCTACGACTTCGTCCGCACCGAGCTGTTCATGCGCTCGCTGTGGAACTCCTTTTACGTCTCCGCCATGTCGGTGGTCTGGGCCTCCGTCTTCGCCCTGCCGCTCGCCTATCTGACGACGCGTTTCGTCTTCCGCGGCGCGATGCTGGTGCAGACGCTCGGCTTCCTGCCGCTGATCATGCCGCCCTTCGTGGGCGCGGTCGCGATGCAGCTCTTCTTCGGCCGCAACGGCTCGATCAACCTGCTGCTGGATGAGTGGTTTGGCTTCAAGATCGGCTTCATGGAGGGGCTGAACGGCGTCATCTTCGTCCAGTCGGTCCACTATTTCCCCTTCATCCTGATCAATCTCTCGGCGGCCCTGCGCAACATCGACCGGGCGATGGAGGAGGCGGCGCAGAATCTCGGCTCCTCGGGCTTTCGCCTGTTCCGCCGCATCGTCTTCCCGCTCGCGCTGCCGGGCTATCTCGCCGGCGCCTCGCTCGTCTTCGTCAAGGTCTTCGACGATCTCGCGACGCCACTCCTGCTCAACGTCAAGGACATGCTGGCGCCGCAGGCCTATCTGCGGGTGACCTCGATCGGCATCGCCGACCCGATGGGCTATGTCATCTCGGTCGTGCTGATCGTCGCCTCCGTCATCGCGATGTGGCTCTCGGCACTGGCGCTCAAGGGGCGCGACTACGCGACAACCCAGCGCGGCGGCGGCGGTCTGGCCCGGCGCGTCATGACGCCCTGGGAGGCCGTGCTCGGCTATGGCGTCGTCATCCTGATCCTGGCGCTGGTGCTGGCGCCGCATCTCGGACTGCTGCTGCTCTCCTTCGCGACGATCTGGTCGTTCTCCCCGCTGCCCGACGCCTTCACCACCGCGCATTACGCCCGCGTCTTCGGTGAAAGCTCGGTCTACATCAAGAACACGCTGATCTACGCGACGCTCGCCGGTGGCATCGACATCGTGCTCGGCGTCGCCATCGCCTATCTCGTCCTGCGCACCAAGCTGATCGGGCGCGAATGGCTGGACTGGGCGGCGTCAGCCGCGCTCGCCATTCCCGGTGTGGTGCTCGGCATCGGCTATCTTCGGACCTTCTACGGCATCACCCTGCCGGACGGCACGCCGCTGGCGTCGCTCTGGATCACCATCGTGCTCGCGCTCGCGATCCGGCGCCTGCCTTATGCGCTGCGCGCCTGCTACGCCGCGCTCCAGCAGATTTCGGTCTCGCTCGAGGAGGCGGCGGAAAACCTCGGCGCCACTAAAGCCAGGACCGTCAGGCGGGTCGTCGTGCCGCTGATGGCGGGCGGCATCCTCGCCGGCTTCGTCACCAGCTTCTCGACGGCGGCGGTCGAGCTTTCGGCGACGCTGATGCTGGTGCAGTCGAACTCCGATGCGCCGCTCGCCTTCGGCCTCTACGTCTTCATGCAGTCGGCCGCAGGCCGGGGGCCGGGAGCCGCGCTCGGCGTCGTCGCCGTGCTGCTCGTCGCCCTCTGCACGTTCCTCTCGCATCTCGTGATCGAGCGCAGCCAGCGGGCCAAGGGCATGGGCCAGTGATGAAGAACGAGCCAGCCATGACGATGAAAACCGACCTCGCGAGCCCGGCCGTCTCGGTCGATATCGAGGGGGTCAACCTGTCCTACGGCGACAACCATGTCCTGAAGAGCGTCGACCTTTCGATCCGGCCGGGCGAATTCTTCGCCTTCCTCGGCCCCTCGGGCTGCGGCAAGACCACGCTGCTGCGGCTGATCGCCGGCTTCAACCAGGCCGAGACCGGCCGCGTGCTCGTCGGCGGCAAGGACGTCTCGGGGCTGCCGCCCTGGAAGCGTGATGTCGGCATGGTCTTCCAGTCCTATGCGCTCTGGCCCCACATGACGGTCGCGCGCAATGTGGCTTTCGGCCTGGAGGAGCGCGGCGTGCCGCGGGCCGAGACCGCCCGGCGTGTCGCGCAGGCCCTCGATCTCGTCGGGCTCGGCCGTCTCGCGGAACGTCGGCCTTCGCAGCTCTCGGGCGGGCAGCAGCAGCGGGTCGCGGTGGCGCGGACGATCGCGGTCGAGCCGAAGATCCTGCTGCTGGACGAGCCGCTCTCCAATCTCGACGCCAAGATGCGGGTTCAGGTCCGGCGCGAACTGCGCGACCTGCAGCAGCGGCTTGGACTGACCACGATCTTCGTCACCCACGACCAGGAGGAGGCGAATACGATCTGCGACCGGATCGCGGTGATGAATGACGGCGTGGTCCAGCAGGTCGGCACGCCGATGGAGCTCTATGAGCGTCCGGCCAATCTCTTCGTCGCGAATTTCCTCGGCACCGCCAACATCCTCGACGGGCACGTCGTCGGCACCGGCGCGGAGCGCCATTTCGTCATCGAGGGCGGAATCCGGCTCCCACTCCCGGCGGATGCCGTCGTGCCCGCAGGGGCGAAGCTGGTGTTCCGGCCCCAGCATGCCGCGTTGACGGACGCCAGCGGCCAGGCCGGCGACGGGTTGGCATTGCCCTGCGTCGTGGCGCATCGCGAGTTCCTTGGCGCGAGCGTGCGCTATGGTGTGCGCGTCGGTGCCACCGAAGCTGCGGTCGACACGCCCTTCCGCTCCGGGCGGGACCTGCACGAGATCGGCAGCCGCGCCATCGTGACGCTCTCGCCCCATGCCCTGATCTGGCTGACGGGTTGATTCCGGCCCGCGCGATCCCGGCGCCCGCAGGAACTCTGGGGTCGGTCAGAAAGCGTAGGGCGGCAGCCGCAATTCCTCGGTCAGCCATTGCGTGAACATCCGCACCGCGCGCCGCGACTTCGCCACCCGCGGGAAGACGAGGTAATGGCCCGTGTAGCGCACGTCTCGGGCGCGCCCGGCCAGCGGCGCCACGAGGCGGCCGTCCGCGAGTTCCCGCTCGGCCAGACGCGTCGATTCGAGCGCGATGCCGAGCCCGTCCACGGCGGCGGCGATGGCGATGAACGAGCGATCGAAACGCGATCCACGAGGCGTGGGCGGGATGATTCCGTTGGCGCCGAACCAGTTCGCCCAGCGCACGCGCTTGTTGTCGCTCTCGATCAGCCGGGCGGCCGTCAGATCCTCCGGCGAGGTGATCCGGGCGGCGAGTTCGGGCGCGCAAAGCGGCGTCACCGTCTCCTCGCCCAGCGGGACGACGACGAGCCCTTCCTGGCGGGGAGGGCCGTAGCAGATGTCGGCATCGAACGCGTCATGTTCGAAGCGGGGATAGTCGATGCCCGCCGCCAGCCGCACTTCCAGGCCCGGCTGGGCGAGCAAGAGGTGGCGCAGGCGTGGCAGCAGCCACTGCGCCGCCATCGACGGGGCGCAGTGCAGCCGCAGCAGGTTCCCGGAGCGGGCGCCGACGGTCTCGACACCCTGCCGCATCTGGTCGAATCCGGCCGCGACATGGGCGAGCAGCGCCTCTCCGGCCGGGTTCAGCCGCACCCGGCGGCTCTGCCGGTCGAACAGCGTCGCGCCCATCAGATCTTCGAGCTTGCGGATCGCATGGCTGATCGCGCTCGGTGAAATGCCGAGCTCCTCGCCCGCCGCACGGAACGAGCCCGTTCGGGCCGCAGCCTCGAAAGCCTGGAGCGAAGACAGCGGGAGGCGTCGCATCGATGATCTCCCACGCTTCTCCGGAGGACAGAAGAAGAACTGAATTCATGTCATCGCGCAAACTTTGCGTTTTCAAACCGGCATGAAACGATTCAAGCTCACGACTATACAAAACACGCTTCAGGGACGGACATGCTGCTGCAGGGTCAGACCGCCGCCATCTCGGGTGCCGCGAGCGCACGCGGGATCGGCCTCGCCACCGCCAAACTCTTCGCGGCGCAGGGTGCGCGCGTCGCCATCCTCGACATCGACGAAGCGGCTGCGAAGCAGCAGGCGGCGGCGCTGGGCCCTCAGCATCTCGGCCTGCGCTGCGACGTTGCCGACAAGGCCTCCTGCCAGGCGGCTGCCGACCGCGTCCTAGCCGCGTTCGGCCAGATCGACATCCTCGTCAACAATGCCGGCGTGACACAGCCGGTTAAGACCCTCGACATCGACGAGGCGAGCTGGGACCGCATTCAGGACATCAACTGCAAGGGCGTGCTGTTTCTCAGCCAGGTCTTCATCCCCCACATGCAGGCGCGGCATCGGGGCTCGATCGTCTGCATGTCGTCCGTCTCGGCGCAGCGTGGCGGCGGCATCTTCGGCGGGCCGCACTACTCCTCGGCGAAGGCCGGCGTACTCGGGCTCGCTAAGGCAATGGCGCGGGAATTCGGCCCGGACGGTATCCGCGTCAACTGCGTGACGCCGGGCCTGATCGAGACCGACATCACGGGCGGCAAGCTGACCCCCGAGATGCGGGCGGACATCATCAGGGGCATTCCGCTCGGACGACTCGGCCAGGCCGCAGACGTTGCCGGCATCTACCTGTTCCTCGCCTCCGACCTCTCGGCCTACGTCACCGGCGCCGTGATCGACGTCAACGGCGGCATGCTGATCCACGGCTGAGGAGACCATGACCATGGGCAATGCCCCGATCGGCCACAATGTCTCGCTCGAACGCCGGGCCTGGAACATCCGCCGCCACGCCATCCTGATGGGTGAGGTGCAGGGCCAGGGCTATATCGCCCAGGCGCTCGACATCGCCGATGTTCTTGCCGTCGCCTATTTCCACGCCATGCGCTACCGGCCCGACGATCCGGAGTGGGAAGGGCGCGACCGCTTCCTCCTTTCGAACGGCCATTACGCCATTGCCCTTTACGCGGCGCTGATCGAAGCCGGCGTGATTCCCGAACAGGAACTCGAAACCTACGGTGCTGACGAGAGCCGGCTGCCGATGTCGGGGATGGCCGCCTATACGCCCGGCATGGAGATGTCGGGCGGCTCGCTCGGGCTGGGCCTGTCGATCGCGGTCGGACGGGCGCTGGGTCTCAAGCGCAAGCATTCGGAGACGACGGTCTACACCCTCTTCTCGGACGGCGAACTGGACGAGGGCTCGGTCTGGGAGGCGATCCTCTCCGCCGCCCATTACAAGCTCGACAACCTGATCGCCGTCGTCGACGTCAACAACCAGCAAGCCGACGGCCCCTCGACGAGCGTGATGGCGTTCGAGCCCCTTCTCGACAAGCTCGTGGCGTTCGGATGGTTCGCGCAGCGGGTCGACGGCAATGACCTCGACGCCGTCCGGCGCGCCTTCGACGCCGCCAAGGCCGAGCGCGGCCGCCCGAGCCTGATCATCGCGGATACGTTGATGGGCAAGGGCGTGCCCTTCCTCGAGGCGCGCGAGAAGAACCACTTCATCCGTGTCGAGGCCCATGAGTGGCAGTTGGCTCTCGCCGCCCTCGACGAGAGGAAGCCGTCATGAAGCCACCCGTTTCGCCCATGGCCGCCGGCAAGCCGAAGCTGACCACCTCGGCGATGATCGCCTCGATCGCGAGCGAGGGGCAGCGCACCAGGCCCGCGCCCTTCGGCCATGCCCTGGTCGCGCTGGCGGAGCAGGATCCGCGCGTGCTCGGCATGACCGCCGATCTTGGCAAGTACACCGACCTGCACATCTTCGCGAAGGCATTTCCCGAGCGGCATTACCAGATGGGCATGGCCGAGCAGCTGCTCTTCGGGGCCGCCTCGGGCCTGGCCGCCGAGGGCTTCACGCCGTTTGCGACGACCTATGCCGTCTTCGCCTCGCGGCGCGCCTACGACGTCATCCACCAGACGATCGCGGAGGAAGACCGCAATGTGAAGATCGTCTGCGCGCTGCCGGGCCTGACCTCGGGCTACGGCCCTTCGCATCAGGCCGCCGAAGATCTGGCGCTGATGCGCGCCATGCCGGGCATGGTCGTGGTCGATCCCTGCGACGCGCATGAGATCGAGCAGGCCGTGCCGGCGATCGCGAGCCACCAGGGGCCGGTCTATATGCGGCTGCTGCGCGGGCAGGTGCCGCTGGTGCTGGACGAGTACGGCTACCGGTTCGAACTCGGCAAGGCCAAGCTCCTGCGCGATGGCCGCGAGGTGCTGTTCGTCTCCTCCGGCCTCATGACGATGCGAGCTCTCGAGGCGGCGAAGGCGCTCGAGAAGGACCGGGTCGACGCCGCCGTGCTGCATGTGCCGACGATCAAGCCGCTCGATACGGCCGCGATCCTGGAAGCCTGCGCCAAGCCCGGCCGGCTCGTGGTCGTGGCCGAAAACCACACGGTCATCGGCGGCTTGGGTGAGGCGGTGGCCGGTCTGCTGATGCGCGAGGGCGTCCATTGCGCCTTCCGCATGATCGGGCTGCCGGACGAGTTCCTGGCTGCCGGCGCCCTGCCGACCCTGCATGACCGCTACGGTATCTCGACCGAGGCGCTCTGCGGCCGGGTGAAGACGTGGCTTGGCTGAGGGCGAGGCCACGAAGCCGGCCTCTGAGCGCCCGAAGCGGTTCACAACACCATGAATGCATGGGCGATTCAGCCCATGTGGCCGCGTGAGCACATCGCGGAATCAAAGTTAACCGTTTGCAAAAATGGTCGCTCTGAGTTGCTGGAATGTTTCCAGGGAGTCTGATTACCTATAGGAAGCCGAGAAGAAATCTGACGCATGTCGGTGTCGGCCGTAGATGCCTAAGCACGACGATGCGGATATGCGCGCAGGCGCACAATTTCCCATCGATTTGACCGACGAGGTGCCGTCGCTATCGGTCGTGTCCCATAGCGTGGTGTAGCTGCGGGTGGTCATCGGCGATTGCCGGTTA
>NZ_LSKN01000320.1:0-253 GCF_001557075.1 Methylobacterium sp. CCH7-A2 | reverse complement strand
TGTTCAGGGCCGCGGCCGAGACGCTCGCCACCATCGCGAGCGATCCCCGGCATCTCGGCGCCCGCATCGGCTTCACCAGCGTGCTGCACACATGGGGATCGGCGATGACGCACCATCCCCATCTCCACATCATCGCGCCCGGCGGCGGCGTCTCGCCGGATGGCTCGCGCTGGATCGCGTGCAGGCCAGGCTTCTTCCTGCCTGTGCGCGTGCTCTCGCGGCTGTTCCGCAGGCTCTTCCTCGAAGGGCTCGC
>NZ_LSKN01000319.1:0-6232 GCF_001557075.1 Methylobacterium sp. CCH7-A2 | reverse complement strand
CCGCGAGCATGGTCGGCGGCGACGGGGGCGGGGGCCTCGCCGGTGCGGCCGCCGCCGACCATGCTCGCGGCGCTGACGATCTGGCCGATGCGGTCCATCACCACTTGGCCGGCCTCGATCTGGGCGGCGAGATCGGCGGCGTAGCGCTCCGCGGTCTGGAGGCGCTCGGCCAGGGTGCGGTCGCAATCGCCGAGCGTCAGCTTCAGCCCGGCGATCGCGCGCTCGGCGGTGTCGGTGGCGGCGATCAGTGCGCCGACCGTCTGGCGCATCGCGGCCTCGTCCGCCTTCAGGCGCTCGATCCGCTTGGCCAGGACGTAACAGGTGATGATGGTGGCGACGAGCAGGCTGGCGACCAGCGCATCGGCGATGAGGGTGATCGTCATGCGTATGCCTCTGCTCAGACCGGCTGGCCGTGCTGGTTGGTGTCGAAGGCCGCGATCGTCGTCTTGGACCGCCGCAGCGGGCTGACGATCTGGACGGCGATCTTGTCGTCGACCCGGCCGACGCGGCCGTCGCTGACGACGAAGTCGCCGCAGCGCAGGGAGACGAAGGCATCGGGCTTGGCGTCGAACATCAGCGTGTCGCCGATCTCGAGCTTCATCATCCGCTTCAGCGGCATCTGCGTCTCGTGCAGCACGCAGGTGACCGGCACCTCGGTCTGCCAGACCTCGGTGGCGAGGTGGTTTTCCCAGATCGGATCGCGCCCGAGCTTCTCACCCATGAAGCTTTCGAGCAGCAGATCACGGATCGGCTCGATGGTGGCATAGGGCAGGAGGATGTGCAGCGCGCCGCCGCGGCCCTCCATGTCGAATTTCAGCTCGACGCGGATGGCGGCGTTGGCGGGCCGCGAGATCGAGACGAAGCGCGGGTTCGACTCGATGCGGTCGATGGTGAAGTTGACCGGCGAAAGCGGCTTGAAGGCGGCCTCCGCGTCGCCCAGCACCAGCGCGATGACGCGGCGGATCAGGCGGATCTCGATCGAGGTGAAGGGGCGCCCGTCGACACGCGGCGCCGGCTGGCCACGCTTGCCGCCGAACATCGTGTCCATGATCGAGTAGGTCAGCGCCGACTCGATGGTGATGAGGCCGAAATTGTCCCATTCCTCGGCCTTGAAGACCGAGAGCATGGCCGGCTGCGAGATCGAGTTGATGTAGTCGCCGAAGCGCACGGAGCGGATGCTCTCCAGCGTGACCTCGACGTTGTCGGTGAAGAAGTTGCGCAGGCTGGTCGAGAGCAGGCGCACGAGACGCTCGAAGATGATCTCGAGCATCGGCAGGCGTTCATAGGAGACCGAGCCGGAATCGACGATCGCCTGGATGCCGTTGCGCTCGTTCTTGTCGTCGCCAGTCGAGAAACCGAGCATCGTGTCGATTTCGTCTTGGCTCATCAGGCGGTCGGTACCGCCTTCCTGTTCGCCTTCCTCCTCGACGATGTCGGGCATGGTGGCCCATTCGGCCGCCATGCTCTCGGGGCTCAGGGGCTCGTCCTTGGGAGGGGCGCCCGGATTGTCGCGCTCGCTCGTGCTCATGATGCTGTCGTCGTTTCCGTCACTGTGTCTGCGCGGCCGCCGCGGCCGGGGTCGTCCGTCTCACTGGACGAGCAGTTCCTTGAACAGCACCGCATCGACCTTCGCGGGCGAGACGGTGACGTTGACGCGGCGCAGCAGCTCCTCGCGGAGGCGATACATGCCGGCCGAGCCCTCGAGATCGGCGGGGCGCAGCTCGCGCAGGAAAACCTGGAAGGTGTCCTCGACGCGCGGCAGCAGCGGCTTGATCTCGTCGGCGACCTTGGCGTCGGCGGCCTCGAGCACGACCTTGATCTTGATGACCGGCTGGCGCTCTTGCTGCGGGCCGCCGGTGATGCCGACCAGCATGTCCTTCATCTCGACGAAGCTGACCGGCTTTTTGACGTTCTTGGCCGCCTCCGCCGCTGCGAGCTGCTCGGCCGACGGCTTCTTCAGGAAGAAGAACCAGCCCGCGCCGCCGCCGCCCGCCAGCAGCACCACGCCGGCGACGATCAGGATCAGCATCTTCTTTTTCTTGCCGCCGCCTTCGGCCGCGCCCTCTGCGGGGGCGCCGTCCTCGTCGGCCTTGGGCTTCTTCGCCATCGCTGCATGCCCCGGACTGCGCTGCGGACCGCCCGCGGCGGACCGTTGAAACACCCTGAACAGTCACGGTTAACGCGTCGTTAAGGAGGGCAATTTCTGCCGGGTCGATCTTGCCTGCTTGGGCGGTCCTGCAGGGCTGCGGCGCTGGCGAGGAGAAGAGAAAACCCAACGTAAACAGCATGATAGCCGTTTTAACCATACTGGCACGCCGCTTGCGGAAGGGAGAGCGTGGCTGCTGCGCTGGGGAGCGTCGAAGCGGCCGCGGAACAGAATCGGGAGACCATGCCGTGGAGAACGCGCTTCTCGTCGGCCTGTCGCGCCAGATGGCTCTGGCGCGTGAGCTGGATGTCATCGCCAACAACATGGCGAATGTGAACACGAACGGGTTCAAGACCCGCTCGGCCCGCTTCAACGAATTCATCATGCCGAAGGCCAGCGCCGACAGCTTCAAGCCGGCGGACAAGCCGTTGTCCTTCGTCATCGACAAGGGCACGCCGATCGACCTGTCGCAGGGCGCGATCGAATACACCGGCAATCCGCTCGATGTGGCTCTGCGCGGTGACGCCTTCCTGGTGGTTCAGACGCCCGGCGGCGACCGCTACACCCGCGCCGGCTCGCTCGACATCAACGCCCAGGGCCAGCTCGTGACGCAGTCCGGCCAGCCCGTGCTGGGCGATGGCGGGCCGATCACCTTCGGCACGGCGGAGACCAATCCCCGCATCGCTCCGGACGGGACGGTCTCGAGCGACCAGGGCCAGAAGGGGCGGCTGCGGATGGTGCGCTTCGCCAATCCGCGCGCCCTGACCAGCGAGGGCGCCAACCTCTTCGGTTCGGCCGCCGCGCCGCTGCCGGCCGGCCCCGAGGGGCGGCTCGAGCCCGGTGCGATCGAACGCTCCAACGTCAAGGCGGTGGTCGAGATGACCCGCCTGATGGAGGTCCAGCGCTCCTATCAGAGCGTCGCCAACATGCTCTCCAAGGCCGACGAACTCCGCAGCAAGGCGATCTCCCGCCTCGCCGACCAGCAAGCCTGATCCGGGAACGAAGCTTAAGCCATGCGCGCCCTTCAGACCGCCGCCACCGGCATGATGGCCCAGGAACTCAACGTCCAGGTCATCTCCAACAACATCGCGAACGTCCGCACCACGGGCTACAAGCGCCAGCGGGTGCATTTCCAGGACCTGCTCTACGAGAACTTCCGGCGCGCGGGCTCCGCGACCTCGGACCAGAACACGCAGGTGCCGGCCGGCACCTTCGTCGGCTCCGGCGTCAAGACCGTCTCGACCGGCCGGGTGATGACGCAGGGCAACCTGTCCTCGACCGAGAAGCAGTACGATCTGGCCATCCGCGGCGAGGGCTTCTTCCGCATCCGCATGCCGGACGGCCGCACGACCTATACCCGAGACGGCTCCTTCGACCTCGATTCCCAGGGCCAGCTCGTCACCCGCGACGGCTATCAGGTCGAGCCGGGCATCACGATCCCCAACAACGCCACCAGCGTCAGCATCAACGCGCAGGGCACGGTCGAGGTCTCGCTGCCGGGGCAGACCGCGCCGCAGCAGATCGGCCAGATCCAGCTCGTGCGCTTCGTCAACAAGGTCGGTCTCGAGTCGATCGGCGACAACCTGTTCATCGAGACGGCGGCCTCGGGCCAGCCGATCGACGGCTTCGGCGGCGGCGAGGGCTTCGGCACGCTGCAGCAGAACTATCTCGAGGAAGGCAACGTCCAGGCGGTCAACGAGCTCTCCTCGCTGATTGCGGCGCAGCGCGCCTATGAGATGAACTCCAAGGTCATCACCGCCGCCGACCAGATGATGTCGGCGACGACCTCGATGTTCCGCGGCTAGGCCGGAGGCTCAAGCACATGACCCGCTTCACGCTTCGCCTCTCGCTCGCCGCCGCGCTGCTGCTTGCAGCCCAGGCCGCCGCCGCGCAGGCGCCCACCGGGAACCGCCCCGCCGTCGCGGTCGCGGCGCTCGCCGCCCCGGCGCCCGCCACGGCGGTGCCGGCCCAGCCGCGCCGGCTGCAGCTGCGCTCGGAACTCATCCTCTCGCGCGATCTCGTCTCCTTCGGCGACCTGATCGCGGGGCTTGCCCCCGATGCGGCCTCGATCCCGGCCTTCCGGGCGCCGGCGCTGGGTGAGACCGGCACGATCCAGGTCGCCCGCATCGTCGAGGCGGCGCGCGGCGCCGGCATCATCACATCGGCCGCCGAACTCGAGAGCAATGGCGCGGCGCAGGTCGTCGTCACCCGTGCAGCCCGCCGCGTGCTTGCCTCGGACATCGAGGAGGCGGTGAAGACCGGGCTGCAGGAGCGCTACGGCGTCGATGCGCGCGCCTTCGCCCTGACGCTCGATGGCGGCGCACCTTCGATCGCGGTCGAGCCCGAGCTGACCGGCGACACCGTCGTCAGCGATCTCTCCTACGATGCCCGCTCGCGCCGGGTGATGGCGCGCGTCTCGGTGCCCGGCAGCATGGCGCTGCGGCTGAAGCCGGTCCGCATCGCCGGCCAGCTCGTCGAGACCGTCGAGGTCGTGGTGCCGAAGCGCGCCGTCGCCCGCGGCGAGACGCTCGGCAAGAACGACGTGCTGGTCGAGCGCCGCCCGCGCGACGGCCAGGCGACCGACCTGATCGGCGATCCGCGCGTCGCGATCGACAAGGTCGCGACCCGCGCTTTGATGGCCGGCGCGCCGCTGCGGGCCGGCGATCTGCGCCGCGAGGAGATCGTCGCCAAGGGCGATCTCGTCACCCTGGTCTACGAATCCCGCGGGCTGACGATCACCATGCGCGGCCGGGCCGGAGAGGCCGGCGCGATGGGCGACGTCATCAGCGTCACCAACCCCCAGTCCAAGCGCGTGCTGCACGGCACGGTGAGCGGGCCGGGCCGGATCTCGGTCCAGGCCTCGACCTCCGGCACCATCGCCGCCGCCCCCTGACACTCCGTCCCACCGGATGAGCATCATGAACACCCTGTCGAACCCGACCACCCGCCCCGCAAGCCGGACCGTCGCCCGCATCGCCGGCCTGCTGCTGCTCGGCGTCTCGCTGAGCGCCTGCGGCGCCGCCGACCGGCTCGCCAATGTCGGCCAGGCGCCGGCGCTGTCTCCGATCGAGGACCCCACCGCGACCAAGGGCTACAAGCCCGTGCAGATGCCGATGCCGGCGATGGAGCATGCCTCCTATGCGCCGAACTCGCTCTGGCGCACCGGCTCCCGCGCCTTCTTCAAGGACCAGCGCGCGAGGCTCGTCGGCGATCTCGTGACCGTCAAGGTCAAGGTCACCGACAAGGCGCAGCTCAACAACACGACCAAGCGCAGCCGCAAGAACGGCGAGGATGTCGGCGCCGACAACGCCTTCGGCTTCGAGAACAAGCTCGACAAATACCTGCCCGACGGCGCCAGCGCCGGCTCGCTGCTGAAGCTCGATTCCGCCGCCTCGAGCGAGGGCGCGGGCTCGGTCAACCGCTCCGAGACGCTGGCGACCAATGTCGCGGCGGTGGTCACCCAGACGCTGCCCAACGGCAACCTCGTGATCGAGGGCAAGCAGGAGATAAGGGTGAATTTCGAGGTGCGCGAGCTGATCGTCGCCGGCGTGATCCGGCCCGAGGACATCGAGAGCGACAACACGATCGAGTCGACCAAGATCGCCCAGGCCCGTATCGCCTATGGCGGCCGCGGCCAGATCACCGACGTCCAGCAGCCGCGCTACGGCCAGCAGGTCATGGACATCCTGCTGCCGTTCTAAGCCGCTTCACGCCTGGCATCGAAACCGCGCCGTCATCCCGGACACGCTGCGAAGCAGCGCCGATCCGGGATCCATCGGAGGGCTCCGGAGCCCTTTGATGGATCCCGGGGCAAGTCCGGGATGACGGCCCCCAGCCCTCCAGGAACGACCTCACCGACACGCTTCCCCATCCCGGCCGGCGCGGAACGCTCCCCGCAATTCCCCGCGCCCGCCGGCAGGCGGTCTCTCCCGAGCCGCCGACCCCACGGCCGCCCCGCCACGCTCCCCAAGCCTTCAGGGCAGGCGACCGACAGAAAACCCCGCTCTCTCCCGAGGCGGGGCTTTTTGCGTGGGGGGGAGGGGGTGCGCCAACGGACTAAGCCGCTCTCGCGGCAGGGCGCAGCGG
>NZ_LSKN01000318.1:0-243 GCF_001557075.1 Methylobacterium sp. CCH7-A2 | reverse complement strand
CCTCGCCCGCCGCTAGCCGCCTCGCCTTGACGCGGGTCTCGCCGCCGGTGACGTAAGAGATGAGCTGGAACAGGGCGTCGGGCGCGGGGCCGAGCGCGCGCTGAGCGATCAGCGCCTCTCGCAACGGGACGCCGTTGACATCGGCATCGGGCCGCGCGCCGAGCAACGCGACGACGGCGTCGGCCAAGCGCGGATCGTTCTGCGCGATGACGCCGAAGGCGTCCCCCACCACATAATCGAGCC
>NZ_LSKN01000317.1:0-318 GCF_001557075.1 Methylobacterium sp. CCH7-A2 | reverse complement strand
TCAGCGACAGGAGGTAGGCTTTCGATGCCGGATAGGTCGCGTTGAGAGCCTCGGGCACGAAGGCAACGATCGAGGCGATGTTGATGATGGCTCCGCGCCCGCGAGAGCCGAAGGCCGCCGCCGCGGCAGCCGCCAGCCGCGTCGCGGCAACAACATTGAGCCGAAGCAGCGCGGCGAGCTCGTCGGGCGGTGTCTGCGAGAAGGGCGAGGTCATCGCGCGACCGGCGTTGTTGACCAGCATGGTGATCGCAGACTTCTGGCGCAGCCTGGCCTCGACACGTCCGAGCGCATCGAAATCCTCTAAATCGGCCACCATCA
>NZ_LSKN01000028.1:0-54012 GCF_001557075.1 Methylobacterium sp. CCH7-A2 | reverse complement strand
CCATGGTTCTTATCCGCCGCATCGCGCGAGCGTCATGAGTTCCGGGACGGACTCTAAGAGTTACGTAACAATTTCAATCGTGTACGTGTTCGCGGATTTGTCCGGCTCGGCCCACCATCTTTCTCCCGGCCGAGACTGCTCGGCGCGGCGCGCCGGCTGCCCCGGCCCCGCTCAATTTCATCGAGTCGATCCGATCCAGCCGGCGCAAGCCCGTTTCAACCCTCCATGATGCCGTGGTAGCGGGCATCGGCGCGGGCGAGATGGTCGGACATGGCCCGGCCGGCCGCGTCGGGGTCGTGATCGGCGATGGCCTCGCAGATTCGCGCGTGCTCCTCCAGAGTCAGGCGCTCGGCGCCCGGTGCCCGCACCAGCGTGACATGGGACGCGCCGAGCAAGGTCAGCATCGCCTCGACCGCGGCGGGAAAGACCGGGTTGCCGCTCATCACCGCGATCTGGCGATGAAAGGCGATGTCGCGGCTGAGGAAATCGTCGAGCCCTGCCGCCCGGTGCTCGTCCAGCCGCTGGCGTAGCAGGGCGAGGCCGGCGGCATCGGCGCGCTGGGCGGCCAGCCGTGCGACGCCGGCTTCGAGCAGGATGCGCGCCTCCTTGAGATGCTCCAGCGCGTCGGGATCGACACTCAACAGGAAGCGGGCGGGTTCGGTCAGCTGCGCGACGACCCCCTCTGCGGTGGGCAGCAGGACGCGGGCGCGCTCGCCATGGCTGATGCCGATGATGCCGGAACGCTCCAGCTGCTGCAGCGCCTCGCGGATCGAGGGGCGGCCGACGCCATAGGCGTCCATCAGTTCGCGCTCGGAGGGCAACTGCGCGCCCGGCGGAAACTCACCAGCGCGGATGCGGGCGATCAGGCGGTCGAGGACCTCCTGATGCAGCTTGCGGCGGGGGATCGGCTCGGTCGTCACGGGGCCTGCATTGCTGGGGAAGAGGACATCATCATCATGTCATCAGACCAGATTGACCGCCAACCGTCGGTGTGGGACGAACTCATCATACCAGTTGGGGAGGTCGACGATGACGGTGGTGGCTCTGTTCGGTGCCGGCGGCAAGATGGGCATGCGGCTGGGCCGTAATCTCGCCGCCTCGCGGTTCACCATGCGGCCGGTCGAGGTCAGCCCAGCCGGGCAGGAGCGGGTGCGCGCCGCCTTCGGGCTGGACTGCGTCTCGGCGGAGGCCGCGGTCGCAGGCGCGGCCGTCGTGGTGCTGGCGGTGCCGGACACCCATGTCGGCACGGTGGCGCGCTCGCTGCTGCCACTGCTCGCGCCGGGCACGATCGTGGTCATTCTCGACGCTGCCGCCCCCCATGCCGGGCATCTGCCGGAGCGGGCCGACATCACCTACTTCGTCACCCATCCCTGCCACCCGCCTATCTTCAACGACGAGACCGACCCGGCCGCCAAGGCCGACCATTTCGGCGGCATCGCGGCGAAGCAGCACATCGTCAACGCGTTGATGCAGGGGCCTGAAGAGCATTACGCGCTTGGCGAGGAGGTCGCGCGGGCGATCTGGGCGCCGGTGATGCGCTCGCACCGCGTCACGGTCGAACAGATGGCGATCCTGGAGCCTGGGCTGTCCGAGACCGTCTGCGCCACGCTGCTCGACGCCATGCGCGAGGCGATGGAGGAGGCGATCGCCCGCGGCGTCCCGCGCGAGGCGGCGCGCGACTTCCTGCTCGGGCATATGAACATCCTGGCCGCCGTGACCTTCGAGCAAGTGCAGGGCGTGTTCTCGGATGCCTGCAACAAGGCGATCGTCTTCGGCAAGGACACGATCCTGAAGCCGGATTGGAAGCGGCTTTTCGAGCCCGAGGAGATCGCGGCGAGCGTGCGCCGCATTACTTGACGGATTATCCTCCGCCCGCCCCTTGACCTTCCCATGATGGGAAGCCCCATCTCCGGCTTTGATGCGATAGCCGGAGCCTGAGCCGATGACCCTGACCGATCTTCCCAAGCCGGACGGCGCGACGACGCTCGCGATCCCGGTCGAGGGGATGAGCTGCGCTGCTTGCGTCGGCCGCGTCGAGAAGGCGATCCTGGCCGTGCCGGGCGTCCGCGCGGCTTCGGTCAATCTGGCGACGCAGCGGGCAAGCGTCGGACTCGGCGCGAATGCCGACGCGGCGCCCGTCCTGGCCGCGATCCGGGCGGCCGGCTACACGCCGCAGGAGGACGAGACCGATTTTTCCGTCGAGGGGATGAGCTGCGCCTCTTGCGTCGGGCGGGTCGAGCGGGCGCTGCTCGCCGTGCCGGGCGTGCTGGAGGGCAGCGTTAACCTCGCCATGGGCCGCGCCCATGCGCGCCATGTCGGCGGCGAGGGCACGGTGGCGGCCATCACTGCGGCGCTGGCTAAAGCCGGCTATCCGGCCGAGCCCGTGCGGGAGGCCGGCGTCCAGGCCGATCGCGACAGCGCCCGGCGCGAGGCCGAACTGTCGGGCTTGCGCCGCGACCTGACCCTGGCCGCGCTGGCGACGCTGCCGATCGTCGTGATCGAGATGGGCTCGCATCTCTCCGATACGCTGCATCACGCGCTGGCCGAGAGCTTCGGCGCGGCTAATCTGCGCATCCTGTCCTTCATTCTGGCGAGCCTGGTGCAATTTGGACCGGGGCTGCAATTTTACCGCAAGGGTGGGCCGGCGCTGCTGCGCGGCGCGCCCGACATGAACTCGCTCGTCATGCTGGGCACGACGACGGCCTATCTCTATTCGGTGGTCTCGACCTTCGCGCCCGCGCTGCTGCCGGCCGGGCTCGACCACACCTATTTCGAGGCCGGCGCGGTCATCGTCACGCTGATCCTGTTCGGGCGCTATGCCGAGGCGCGGGCGAAGGGCCAGACCGGGGATGCGATCCGCCGGCTTCTGAAGCTGCAGGTCAAGACGGCTCTGGTGCTGCGCGACGGCCGCGAACAGGAATTGCCGGTCGCGCAGGTGCGGCCCGGCGACATCGTGCTGATGCGTCCCGGCGAGCGGCTGCCGGTCGATGGCGAGGTGGTCGAGGGCACCTCCTTCGTCGACGAATCCATGCTGACGGGGGAGCCGATTCCCGTGGAGAAGGATGTCGGCTCCATGGTGATCGGCGGCACGGTCAACGGGACCGGCGCCTTCCGTTTCCGCGCGACGCGCATCGGCGCGGACACGTTTCTGGCGGGAATCGTGCCGACGATGGAGGCGGCTCAGGCCTCGAAGCTGCCGATCCAGGCGCTCGTCGACAAGGTGACGATGTGGTTCGTGCCGGCCGTCATGGCCGCGGCGCTGCTGACCTTCGGGGTCTGGCTGATCTTCGGGCCGAGCCCGGCCCTGTCGCTGGCGATCGTCAATGCGGTCGCGGTGCTGATCATCGCCTGCCCCTGCGCGATGGGGCTGGCGACGCCGACCTCGATCATGGTCGGCACCGGCAAGGCGGCGCAGATGGGCGTGCTGTTCCGGCGCGGCGAAGCGCTGCAGGCCCTGCGCGATGTCACGGTCGTCGCGCTCGACAAGACCGGCACGATCACGCGGGGCAAGCCCGAGCTGACCGATGTCGAGGTCACCGAGGGCTTCGCGCGTGATGAGGTCCTGCGGCTGGTGGCGGCGGTCGAGACGCGCTCGGAGCACCCGATCGCGCAGGCCATCGTCGCGGCGGCCCGCGAGGGCGGCCAAATCCTGTCCGAGCCCGCCGCCTTCGCCGCCGAGCCCGGCTTTGGCGTCACGGCCACCGTCGAGGGGCGGGCGCTGCTGGTCGGGGCCGACCGGCTGCTGGTCCGGGCCGGCATCGACCTGTCCCCCTTCGCCGCGACGGCGGCGCGGCTCGGAGGCGAGGGCAAGTCGCCGCTCTATGCGGCGATCGACGGGCGGCTCGCCGCCATCCTCGCCGTCTCCGATCCGGTCAAGGAGACCAGCCGCGAGGCGCTTCAAGCGCTGCGGGCGCAGGGGTTGCGGATCGTGATGATCACCGGCGACAACCGGCGCACGGCCGAGGCGATCGCGCGGGGCCTGCCCGTCGACGAGGTTGTGGCCGAGGTGCTGCCGGCCGGCAAGGTCGCGGTGATCGAGCGGCTGCAGGCGGGGGGCGCTCGCGTCGCCTTCGTCGGCGATGGCATCAACGATGCGCCGGCGCTGGCCAAGGCCGATGTCGGGCTGGCCATCGGCACCGGCACGGACATCGCGATCGAGAGCGCCGATGTTGTTCTGATGTCGGGCGATCTCCGCAATGTGGCGAATGCGGTGGCGCTGTCGCGGGCGACGCTGCGCAACATCACAGAAAACCTGTTCTGGGCCTTCGGCTATAATGCGGTGCTGATCCCGGTCGCGGCCGGGGTGCTCTACCCGGCCTTCGGCATCCTGATGTCGCCGATGGTGGCGGGGCTCGCCATGGCGCTCTCCAGCGTCAGCGTCGTCGCCAATGCGCTGCGGCTGCGCGGTTTCCGACCGCCGCTCGCGGCGCATGGCCGGGCTGCTGCCGCCGCCTGAGCGCGGCTGAAAAAGGCGCTTGAACCTCTAGTGGCTACAGGAAGTAGGGTCTGGCCGGTTCGCGATTCACGACGCCCGGTGCCCCATGTCCCAACCCGATTCCGCTCTCGCCCCGAAGCTCCCTGACGTCGTCGCTGCGGCGCCGGCCTCCTGCGGGTCCGCCTGCTGCGGCGGACATGATCACGCCCCGCCTGCTGCCGCTGCCGCGAGCGCCCCGCACAGCCACGGCCCGGGCTGCGGCCATGATCACGACCACGAGCACGATCACGACCATGCCCATGGCCATTCGCATGCGGAGCCAGCGGCCGAAGCCTTGCCGGAGCATGAGCCGGGCGCGCTGCTCTGGCAGGTGCAGGGCATGGATTGCGGCAACTGCGCCCAGACGATCCGCGCCGCGCTGGAGCGGCTGCCGGGCGTCTCCGGCATCCGTATCTCCGTGACCAAGGAAACGCTGGCGCTGCGCCTCGACGAGCGGCTGACGCCGCCCGAGGCGATCGAGAGCCGGATCGCGACGCTGGGCTACAAGCCGAGCCGGCTCGCGGCGACGCAAGCTGTGTCGCTCAGGCGCGAGGCGCCTTCCGCCTGGTGGCGCCAGGCCAAGGGCCGGCTCGCCATAGCCTCGGGCGCGCTCGTCGCGCTGGCCTATCTCGTCAGCGTGCTCGCACCGGGCTGGCACGACCCGCTCTTCATCACGGCCAGCCTGATCGCGGCGGCTCCCGTGGCGCGCCGGGCGATCGTCTCGGCCCTGGCCGGCGCGCCCTTCACCATCGAGATGCTGATGACGATCGCGGTGGCCGGCGCGCTCGTCATCGGCGCGGCGGAGGAGGTGGCGATCGTCGTCTTCCTGTTCTGTGTCGGCGAGGTGCTGGAGGGCGTCGCCGCCGAGAAGGCGCGCTCGGGCATCCGCTCGCTCGCCGCACTGGTGCCGCAGACCGCCTGGCTCGAGGAGGGCGGTACCGTCCGCGAGGTGGCGGCCGAAACCCTGCGCATCGGCCAGAGCGTGCTGGTGCGCCCTGGCGACCGCATCCCGGCCGATGGCACGGTGCTGACGGGCACCTCCAGCGTCGACGAGGCGCCGATCACCGGTGAATCGATGCCAAAGGCCAAGGAGCCCGGTTCGGAGGTCTTCGCCGGCACCGTCAATCACGAGGCCGCGCTGACGGTCCGTGTCGGCCGGGCGGCGCAGGACACGATGATCGCGCGCATCGTCGCGCTGGTCGCCGAGGCGCAGGACGCCAAGGCGCCGACGGAGCGCTTCATCGACCGCTTCTCGCGGATCTACATGCCCTTCATCGTCGGGCTGTCGCTGCTGGTCGCCGTGCTGCCGCCGCTGCTCGCAGGCGGCACCTGGGGCGAGTGGATCTATCGCGGGCTCGCTTTGCTGCTGATCGGCTGTCCCTGCGCGCTGGTGATCTCGGTTCCCGCCGCCATCGCATCCAGCCTGGCCACAGCGGCGCGGCGCGGGCTCCTGATCAAGGGCGGGGCCGTGATCGAAGCGCTGGCGGGCGTCGACACCGTCGCCTTCGACAAGACGGGCACGCTGACGATCGGCCGCCCCGTCGTCACCGATGTCGTGGCGCTGGAAGCGGCCGAGCCTCGGGTCCTGGCGCTGGCGGCGGCGGTCGAGCGGCGCTCGAGCCATCCGCTCGCGGCCGCCATCGTCGCGCGGGCTGAAGCCGAGGCGGTCGCCACCGTCATGGCGGAGGATGTCGCGGCCGTACCGGGCAAGGGCATGGCGGGCACGATCGGGGAGGCGGCCGTCTTCGTCGGCGCGCCGCGCCACGCCGCCGCCTGGGCGCCCCTGCCGGAGGCGGCCCTGGCGGCGATCGACCGGCTCGAAGGCGAGGGCAAGACCGTCGTCGTCGTGGTCAGTGCGGCGCGCGCCGTAGGGCTGCTTGCGCTACGCGACGAGCCGCGGCCGGATGCAGCGGCCGCGATCGGCCGGCTCAATGCGATGGGTATCCGCCCGCTGATGCTGACCGGTGACAACCCGCGCGCAGCAGCGGCGGTCGGCGAGGCGCTGGGCGTCGCGGTCACGGCCGGGATGCTGCCCGCCGACAAGGCGAAGGCGGTGGCCGAACTCGCCCGTGGCGGCCGCGTCGCCATGGTCGGCGACGGCATCAACGACGCGCCGGCGCTCGCCAGCGCGCAGGTCGGCATCGCCATGGGCTCGGGCACGCGCGTCGCCATCGAGGCGGCGGACGCGGCGCTGCTGCATGACGGCGTCGGCGATGTGCCGGCGCTGATCGGGCTGGCGCGGGCGACGATGGCCAATATCCGCCAGAACATCGCGCTGGCGCTCGGCCTGAAGGCGGTGTTCCTCGTCACCACCGTCATCGGCACGACGGGCCTGTGGGTCGCGATCCTCGCCGACACCGGCGGGACCGTGCTGGTCACGCTCAACGCGCTGCGGCTGCTCGGCTATTTCCGCAGCGAGGCCGCGACGGCGCGCACTGCGACGCCGGAAACGGCGCGGCCCGTGCTCGGAACGGGTTGACTTCCGGCCGCCGCTGGGGAATTTCGGAGGCAGCGCGGGTGTAGCTCAATGGTAGAGCAGCAGCCTTCCAAGCTGAATACGAGGGTTCGATTCCCTTCACCCGCTCCAGCTTTCTCCCATCGTCCGCCTGACGCAACCGCTGCCTCTCGCAGCCTTGCCGCATCGCGTCGCCATGCTAGCTTCGATCCCGAGCAGAGGAGCGTGACGCGCTTGATCCGGGGTTGTCTGGCCGTGCTGTGCCTGATCGGTTTCGGGGTCGAGGCCTCGGCGCGCGAGCTCGTCGGCAAGTTCGGCTATCTCGGCGAATGGGACGTGAGCGCGACCCTCTCCGAAGAGCGGGCGGGGCGTTCGGGCACGGCTGCCCTGTCCGGCCCCCTGCTGATGAAGCACAATGCCGTCTGCGGGCCGGGCGAAACACCGGAGAAGAGCGGCCAGATCCGCCTGACCCTGCGCGGCGAGCGCTACAGCGCCGAGATGACGCTGGCGGGCGCCTCCTGCCGCTTCTCCGGCACGCTCTCGCCGGAGCGCCACAGCTTCGTCGCCTGCGGCGGCGATCAGCAAATCCCGCTGCGCCTGTGGTTCCGGGAGGCCGGCTCTAGGGCTCCCTGACGACCCGGAAGCCGTTGGTGAAGAAGCGCACATCGGCCTCGTATTTGAAGCGGGCGGCCGAGCGCAGATAGCGCGGATCGTTGTTGAAGGAGCCGCCGCGCAGCACGCGCTCGCGGCAGCCCGGCGCTGTGAAGGCGCTGCCGTCGCGCGGGGTGGCGCGGTAGCTGTCGCTCCAGCAATCGGCGACCCATTCGGCGGCGTTGCCGGCCATGTCGAAGAGCCCGAAGCCGTTGGGCGGAAACTGCCCGGTCTCGACCGCCTGCCGGCGCGTCGGCTCGTTGCAGCCGACGCAGTTGGCGCGCTCCTTCACCAGTGTCGCCCCCCAGGGATAGGTCGTGGTCGTGCCGCCGCGCGCGGCATACTCCCACTCCGCCTCGCTGGGCAGGCGGTAGCGCTTGCCGGTGCGGGCCGAGAGCCAGGCGAGATAGGCGTTGGCGTCGTTCCAGTGGATGTCCGTCACCGGGCGTTTGCCGCGGCCCAGCCCCCGGTCGTTCGGGCGGTGGCTGCAGCCGCCCTGATCGACGCAGGCGTCCCATTCGTCGAAGGTGACCTCGCGCACGCCGATGTGGAAGCCGTCGCGGATCGTCACGGTGTGGACCGGCTTCTCGAACTCGTAGAGTTCGTTGGCGCCCATCTCGAAGCTGCCGGGGCGGATCGCGATCAGTTCCGGACAATCGTCGCAGTCGCGCACGGTGCGGGCCGAGGTCGCGGCCGGAGGCGGCGGGGCCGGGGCGCGCGGCGGCTCGCGCAGGGAGGCGACAGGCGGCGCCGGCTGGGGCAGGGGGGCGGCGGGCGGCGCGGCAGAGGCGTTCTGCCGTGCCAAGAATTGCTGCTCGCGGGTGCGGGCGAGGGCGGCGAAGCGCCCGTCGGGATAAGCGTTCAGATAGGCGCGGTATTCAGCCGGGTTCTCGCTGGAGCGGATCGACTCCCAGAAGGCGAGCTCATAGGCGTCCTGCCGGGCAGCGGGCGACTCCGGCGGCGGCAGCGGGATGACGGCGCGGTTGTTTTGGGCGACCTGCGCCGGGCGGGCGACCGGCGTGACGATCAGGCCGGGCGGCGGCTCGGAGGAGGTCCAGATCTGCTGGGCGCGGCGGGTCTGCCGCGCCACGGCGTCGCGGGTGCGGGCCAGGGCGGCCTGCATGTCGAGCCCTGGCGTGCGGATCGCCTTGATCCATTCGTCCACGGCCGGGTTGCCGCGGTCGGCGACGGTGCGGCCGGGCGCCGTGGTGAACATCACGCTGATCGCCTCCATCCGGTCGATGGCGAGCAGGCCTTTGCCGGCGCCGCCGATCTCCGCCTGCCAGGGATTGTCGCGGCTGGCGTCGAGGACGACGAGGGCGCTGGAGGGCCGGGCCACGATCAGCGCATCGAGCAGGAGGTCGAGATCGACCGCCGCGCGGGCGATGTCGGCGGCCGAGCGCAGGCGCGGATCGACGGGGACGAGGAAGTTGCGGCCGCGCTGCTGTACGGCATGGCCGGCATAGAACACCACGGCCTGAGCGCCCCGGCCCAGCCTCGCGCCGAAGGCGGCGATCGCATCCTGCAGCGCGGCGGCATTGGCATCTTTGGCCGTGACGACGTCGAATCCGCCCGCGCGCAGCGTGTCGGCCACGGCGCTGGCATCGGCGGTCGCGCCTGCCACGGGGGCCGAACCATAGGCGCCGTTGCCGATGACGAGGCCGACGCGCCGCTGCCCGGCATCGCCGGTCTGGGCGAGCCCGACGCCAGCCGACAGCAGCATCGCGCCGACCGCCAGGGCGAGGGGGCGCCACCAGGAGAGGCCGGTCCTCATGGTCCTGCGAAGCTCGTCCGATCGCACCGGCGCCTCAGCGGACATAGATCGTGATCTTGCGCGACATCACCGGCGGATCATGCGGCACGTGGTTATGGTCTCCGAGCAGAAGCTGCAGGGTATGACGGCCTTTCGGCAGCGTCACCACCACCTCGCTCTGGCCGTTGCCGAGATGGATGTTGTTGTAGTCGGCGGGAATGGGCTGGTCGGGCGGGCCGGGCTCGGTGTTGATCAGGAGATGGTGATGGCCCGTGTTGGGCCACTCGGTGCCGGCGGGGGCGAGGCCCATCTCCTTCAGGCCCATGCGAACCGTGAAGCGTTCCGGCACGCGCAGCCCGTCCAGCGGATAGTGGAAATAGACCTCGGCTCCCTTCGGCGCGGGCTGCCGGCCGGAGCCCGATTGGGCGAGGGCCGGGGACGCAGCCAGCAGGACCGAGGCGGCAAGGAGAGCGGCGAAACGTGACGGGGTCATCGCCGCTTCTCCGGGCGTCTGCCGCCGGGCGCGACCGTCACTCGGATGCGCTCCGACAGGATGGGCGGATCATGCGGCACATGATTCTCGTCGGTGAAGATCAGCTGCAGCGTGTGCTCGCCGCGGGGCAGGGTGATGCGCCGCTCGGTCTGGCCGCCGCCGAGATGGATGTGGTTGAGATCGGCGGGGATCGCCTCGTCGAGCGGCGGCGTCGGCGCGTTGACGATGAGGTGGTGATGGCCGGTGTTCGGCTTGGCGACGCCGGCCGGGGCCACGCCCATATTGCGCAGCCCGAAGCGGACCGTCGTGTTGGGGAAGATCACGTCCCCGTCGCGCGGGTAGATGAAGTAGACGGCGGCATCGGGGGGCGCGGGGGTCAGAACCGGCTTGCCGTCCGGACGGGTCGTCGGCGTGGCTGTGGCCACCTGGTCGCCCTCGACGACCCGCACCCGGATGCGGGGCGACATCAGCGGCGGGTCATGGGGGACGTGGTCGTGGTCGCCCATCAGAAGCTGCAGTGTATGCTCGCCCGGCGGCAGCGTGACCTCTGCCTCGGTCTGGCCGCGGCCGAAATGGACATGGTTGAAGTCGCTCGGAATCTCGCGGTCGAGCGGCGGCAGCTCCGTATCGATCAGCAGATGATGGTGGCCGCCATTGGGATGGCGCGTTCCGGCCGGTGACAGCGCCACGCCCTCGGCGCCGAAGCGGATGATCGAGCGCGTCGGGATGGTGGCGCCGTCGACGAGATCGACGAAGAACACCCTCGCGCCAGGTGGCGAAGCAACGCGCGGCTTCTCGTCAGCCTCCTCCGTCACCTCCACCGTGATGCGCGGCGACATCACCGGCGGATCGTGAGGCACGTGATCGTGATCGGCAAAGAGAAGCTGCAGCGTGTGCCGCCCCGGGGGCAGCGTGATCTCGATCTCGGTCTGGCCGCTGCCGAGATGGAGATGGTTGAAATCGCTGGGAATCGGCTGGTCGAGCGGCGGCAGATCGGTGTCGATCAGGATGTGGTGATGGCCGGCATTGGGCTGGTTCTGGCCGGCGGGGACGACTTCCATGCCCGACAGGGCGAAACGGACCAGAAACTTGCCCGGCAGCTTCGCGCCATCGGCGATTCCGACGAAAGCCAGCCGGGCATCGGCCGGTGCCTTGCTGCGCGGCCGGGCCGCCTCCTGCGCCCAGACGGACGGGACGAATGCGGCGGAGGCGGCCGCCAGCATCAGCAGCGCCGACAGGATGCCGAGCCGAACTCTCTGCACCAGCCCTGATCTCCTTCGCCCCCGAAGCACGCGAAAGCTACCAGCGCCGGTGGGCTCCGGCAAGCCAAATAGCCGTTTGATCAACGGTTTGGGGCCGGTTGCGGACAGGGCTGCGGGCCTGAGCCGTCTGGATTTTCAGCGGCATCTCCGTTACCTTGTCGCCGGGAAGGGCCGCATGAACCTGATCGCCAGACTGCCTCTGTTTATGAGCTTCGCCCTGTTGCTGCTGGCGCTGCCGGCTGCGGCGGCGACGGAACGCCGCGTCGCGCTGGTCATCGGCAATTCCAGCTATGCCAACGCGCCGGTTCTCTCGAACACCGTCAACGATGCGCGCGACATGGCGGCGGCGCTGCGCCGCATCGGCTTCGAGGTCGTCGATGGCATCGATCTCGACAAGCGCGGCATGGACCAGGCGGTGACGCGGTTCGCGCGGCTGGCGCAGGATGCCGACGCCGCAATGTTCTACTATGCGGGCCACGGCCTGCAGTTCAACGGCGAGAACTTCCTGGTGCCGGTCGAGGCGCGGGTGGAGGACGAGATCGGCGTCCAGTACGAAACGACGCGGCTGAACGACGTGCTGACGGCGCTGAACTTCTCCAAGGGCGTCAAGATCATGGTGCTCGACGCCTGCCGCAACAATCCCTTCGTGACCCAGCTCGCCCGGCGGCAGGGCACGCGCAGCTTCGCCGTCGGCACGGGTCTGGCGCCGGTCGCGCGGGCGCAGGGCATGGTGATCGCCTACGCCACCCAGGCCAACGACGTCGCGGCCGACGGCACCGGGCGCAACAGCCCCTTCACGGCGGCGCTGGTGCGCGAGATCGAGCAGCCGGGGCTCGAGGTGGCGACGCTGTTCCGCCGCGTGCAGAAGAGCGTCTACGACGCCACCAATGGCCGTCAGACGCCGGAACTGTCGCTCTCGCTGCTCGGCGACTTCTACCTCAACCGCTCCGAGACCGACAGCGACGTGTGGGGGCGAATCCGCACGAGCGAGGACCCGGCCGTCTATCACGACTTCATCCAGCGCTATCCGACGAGCTTTTTCACCATCGATGCGCGCACGCGGCTCGACCTGATCGAGCGTCGCGCCGGAGAGGCTAAGGAGCGCGAATCGCTGGCGCGCGAATTCGCCGAGCGCGAGCGTGCCCTGCTGGAGCGTGTCGAACGGGCCGAGCGCGTCCGCCAGCAGGCGGCGACGGATCTCGCCCGGCGCCAGACGGAGAGTGGCCCGGACCTCGCCTCGGCGCCCGGAACCCGCCCCGCGACGCCGGTCGCCGGCACGATCCGGCCGAGCCCGGTCCCCGCGCCGCAGGAGCGCGCCGAGCGGCAGCGCCTCTCGGAGGAGGTGACGCGGCGCGAACGCGAACTGGCCTCGCTCGAAACCGAGAAGCGGCGGCTCGCCGACGAGCGGCGGGTGCTGGAGCAGGCGATGGCGGCGCGCATGGGCACGCTGACGATGTCGGCGCCGGCCGAGCCGGTCGTCTCGACATTCGGGGCGGCGCCCGCGCAGCCCGCTCCGGCCGAACGTGCGGTTGCGGCACCCGGAACCGGCGCGCGGGCCCAACCCGCACGGACGCAAGCGACGCGCCCCAGCGCGGCGACCTGCAGCGAGATCCTGTTGCGGGCGCAGCTCGGCGAGTTGACCCCGCAGGCCAAGGAGCAGTTGCAGCTGTGCCGCTGATCCAGCGATCCCGGCCATCGGCGGGGGTGACATCATGACGAGTGATCGACGCGCTGCGCCGGCCGGATGGCTGCGCTCGCTCCTGGCGGCGGTCTGCCTCGCGGGCGGTACCGGTCTCGCCGCGGCCCAGACGCCGCCGCCGGCGCCGGTCCCGTTCCCCGAGGCGCTGCAGCGCGCCGCGACGGATCTCTTCTCCAAGGCGGTGATCCAGGGCGAGCGGATCGAGCTGGTGATCGATCCGCTGATCGACGCCGCTTCCGGCGCGCAATCCGCCGCGACGCGGGCCATGCAGCAGCGGCTGACGGAGATCGTCCAGGCGTCCTATCCGCGCTTCGTCGTCCAGCCTTTCACCACGGAGGTTCTGGCGCGCGATCCGGTCGTGCTGGTCGGGACGTTCACCGCCATCAGCCAGGCCGGCAACGAGGCCCCGCCGGATGTGTTCCGGATCTGTCTGAGCCTTGCCGATCTGAAGTCGCGCACCGTCGTCTCCAAGGGCGTGGCGCGGGCGATGCCCGACAATGTCGACGTGACGCCGACGCCCTATTTCCGTGACACGCCGGTCTGGGCGAAGGACCAGGCGACGGATGCCTATGTGAAGACCTGCCAGGCGACGCAGGTCGGGGGGCGGCTCGATCCGGCCTATGTCGACCGGCTCGGCGCCAACGCGCTCATCCAGGACGGGATCACCGAATACGAGGCGCAGCGCTTCCGCGAGGCGCTGGCCTTCTACCGGACGGCGCGCAAGCTCCCCGGCGGCGACCAGCACCGCGTTCGCGTCGGCACCTATCTCGCCAACAGCAAGCTGGGCCGGCGCGACGACGCGGTCGAGGCCTTCGGAGACCTGGTCGATTACGGGCTCGGCACCGAGCAGCTGTCCGTCCGGCTGCTGTTCCGGCCCGGATCGACCCAGTTCATCGACGATCCGAAGACGATCGAGCCTTATCCGATGTGGCTGAGCCAGATCGCCACGCGGGTGCGGCAGAAGAACGCCTGTCTCGAGATCGTCGGTCACACCTCCCGCACAGGCACGCCGCATCTCAACGAGCGGCTCTCGGTCGCCCGGGCGCAGTTCATCATGGACCTGCTGCTGACGGGGATGCCCGACAAGCGCGACCGGATGATCGCGACCGGGCGCGGCTATCGCGACAATCTCGTCGGGACCGGCCGGGACGACGCCAGCGACGCGCTCGACCGGCGCGTCGAGTTCAAGGTCATCGGCTGCTGAGACCGCGTTCGCGCCGCTCTGCGATGCCTCCTTCGAATGGAGGAAGCGCCGTCGGCGTGTCGCTGCTCCGATGCGGGGCGAGGGCGGTCTTCGGAGGCGGATGGCGAGCATGAACGACGCGGCGATCAACCCCTATGACGCCGTCGCCTATCCCGGCCACGCCTTCGCGCAGACGCATCCGGCGCGGCTGGCGACGATCGCGCATTTCCATGGGCTGGAGGCGGCGTCGCCGCAGCGCATGCGCGTGCTGGAACTCGGCTGCGGTCGCGGCGGCAATCTGCTGCCGATGGCGGCGCAGTATCCGCAGAGCGACTTCGTCGGGCTGGACCTCAGCGGCAGCGCGATCGCGAAGGCGACCATCGCTCAGCAGGAACTGGGGCTGCGCAACATCGCTTTCCACCACCGCGATATCCTCGCTGTCGGCGACGAGCTCGGCACCTTCGACTACATCCTCGTCCATGGCGTCTATTCCTGGGTGCCGGACATCGTGCGCGAGGCGATCCTGGCCATCTTCGGACGGCTGCTGACGCCGCACGGCATCGCCTATGTGAGCTACAATGCCCTGCCGGGCTGCCGGCTTCGCGATCTGGCGCGCGACGTCATGCTCTACGCCACGCGCGACGTGCACGAGCCGGAGGAGCGCGTGCGGGTGGCGCGGGCCGCGCTCGCGGCCTTCGCCGAGGCGAGCGACGCCGAGACCTTCCATGGCGCGTCGTTGCGGCAGCGGCTGCGGCAGCTCGCGGACACGCCCGACAACGTGCTCTATCACGACGATCTCAATCCCGGCGCGCGCGCCTTCGCGCTGCATGAGGTGCTCGACGCGGCGCAGCGCCAGGGGCTGCAGTTCCTGGCGGAGGCGTCCTTCCCGAACCAGTTCGGTGCCGCAAAGGGGCCGGCCCAGGCGATGATCGCAAGCATCTCGGTCGATGAGGCGGTGCGGCGCGAGCAGACGCTCGACCTGCTGATCGGCCGGGCCTTTCGCGAAACGCTGCTGTGTCGGCAGGAGGTCGCGCTGAAGCGTGGCATCGGGCGCGGTGCATTGCAGCCCTACCACCTCGCCGCCAACACACGCCTCGCCGAACCGGGCGAGGACGCCCGGCCGGGCGTCGACCAGTTCATGTTCGACGAGGGCGTGCGACTCTCGGTCGATCTGCCGCTGGGCAAGGCGGCCCTGCGCCGGCTCGGCGAGGCCTGGCCGGCCAGCATCGCCTTCGACGAGCTGGTCGCGCTGGCCGTCGCGGATGTCGGCGGCGCGGCCGGTCCGGAACAGGCGCAGCAGATCGGAAAACTCGAGGATGCACTGCTCGCGATCTTCCGGGCCGGGCTTCTCGATGTCCGGCTGGAGCCTCCGCCGCTGACGACCGCCATCTCCGAGCGGCCGCTGGCCAGCCCGGTGGCGCGCTGGCAGGCGACGACGGCACGCGAGGTCACCGATCTGCGCCATCGCATGGTCGCACTCGACGGCGTCATCGTGCGTAAGTTCGTCTGTCTGCTCGACGGCACGCGCGCCGAGGCGCGTCTGCTGGCGGACCTCAACGCCTTCCTCGACGAGGCGCACGGGTCCGGCGCCGAGGTCGGCGACCTGCCGCGGCGGGCGACGGCGGAGGAGATTTCCGTTCATCTGAGGGATGTCGCCCGGCTGGGCCTGCTGCAGGCGTGACGGGCGCGGTGCCATTGTCGGCAAAGCGGGGCGGCTCTACTCTGCCGCAGCGGCAAGGGCGAACGATCCGGGAGGCCGGCCGGGTGAGGGCCGATGGGTGAGCGCTTCAGGCAGTTCCAGGCGGCCTATCCGGAGGAGGCCTGCCTCGAGGCGCTGATGCGCGCCCGCCATGGCGCCGGCGCGATGACCTGTCCGGCCTGCGGGCGGCCCAGCCGCTTCGCGCCGCGTCCGAAGCTGCGCGCCTTCGCCTGCGAGCATTGCCATTACATGGTCCAGCCTGGGGCCGGCACGGTGCTGGACAACCGCCGCACCCCGCTGCAGCTCTGGTTCTTCGCGCTGCGGCTGATGACGGAGGAGGGCGCCAAGGGCGCCGTCGGCGTGCTCGAACGCGAGGCCGGCGTGCCGGCCCTGACCGCGAAACGGCTGGTGGGCGATCTTTCCGCCCTGGCCGGGAAGGCGCCGGATTGGCTCGAGCCGCTGCGCCGCCGCGTGGCCGGAGAGGCGGCGCCGCCGGCGGAGATGGCGGGCGCGGCCGGTGCGATCCCCACGCCCGCCGCTGCGGCGCCGCCGGCACCGCGTCCGCGCCGTAGCCCGATGCCGCTGATCGCGCTCGCGGCCGGCATCGCCTGCCTCGCGGCGGCCGTCCTCGCCATCGCGCTGGCGAAGCTGCGCCAGGCGGAGGCGCCGCCCGATCCGGAGATGGTGGCGATCCTGAGCGCACCGCCGCTGCAGACGGCGGCCCGGCCCTCGCTCGTCATCTCCTCGGTCGAGAGCGATCTGGAGGCGGCGCGCGAGGCGACCGAATTCGCGCTGAGGGCCGATCCCAGCCTCGCGGAGATCCGCGAGCAGGCGGCGGCGCCGGAGATCCCGGTCGTGCCGCTGGCGCTGCCGCCGGCCAATATCCTGCTGGTGCCGCCGACGCTGCCGGGCAGGCCTCCGGGCGGGACGCCCTCGCGCATTCCGCAGGCGCCGATCACGAGCGGCGGCGACCCCGAGCAGTTGCTGACCTTCGGGCCGATCCGGATCCGGCGGCATCTGGTCGAGACGATCGTGCGCGCCGGCAAGGTGGTGGGGGCCGATCCGACTCTGCTGATGGCGGTGGCGGACAAGGAATCCTCCTTCTCGACCTCGGTCCAGGCGAAGACATCCTCGGCGACCGGACTCTACCAGTTCATCGAGCAGACCTGGCTCGGCGTCGTCAGCGAGTTCGGTGCGAAGCATGGGCTGGCGGCGGAGGCGAAGCTGATCGGCCGCAATGGCCGCCAGTTCTTCGTCGCGGATGCGGCCGAGCGCCAGCGCATCCTCGATCTCAGGCGCGAGCCCTATCTCTCGGCGCTGCTGGCGGGCGAGATGCTGAAGCGCGACACGTTGCGGCTGGAGAAGGCGATGGGGCGCCATCTCACCGGCGGCGAGATCTATCTGATCCACTTCCTCGGGCCGGATGCCGCCCAGACCTTCATCGAGACGATGGAGGAGAAGCCCGACGTCAAGGCGGCGGATCTGCTGCCGCGGCCGGCCCAGGCCAACCGCCCGATCTTCTATGCCGATGCCGGCGGCGAGACCAAGACGCTGTCGGTCTCGGAGGTGCACCGCAAGTTCAACGAGATGATCAAGGTCAGGCTCGACCGCTACAAGGCCGTGCGGCCGGGCGCCCCTGCGGCGGCGGAGCGGGCGAAGAAGTAGACGGACGGGACGCCCGTCCCGCCCGAACCGGATTGGGAGACAGGACATGGCGACGAACCGTTTCGAGCAGGTCGACGAGCCGCAGGACGACGCGATCACGCTCAGCCTGAGCGCGGGCGATGGCGAGACGCGCGGGCGGATCTCCTGTCCGGCGGATCTGGCGGGCGGCCATCTCGTCAACGACTTCGTCAGCGACCCGATGCCGCCTGTGGAGGCCTTCCGCGCCGCCGTCCGGCTCGCCAACGAGATCCGCGCGCCGATCGTCGTCGAGGATCCGCAGGGCCTCTGGCAGGACGAGTGGGGCGTGCTCTACCGCGAGGCGGACTGAGCGGACGGAGCCGCGCGCTCAGTCGATCCGGAAATAGCGCACGCCGAGACCGAGTGGTTCGCCCTGGCGCGCCACGTCCTGCTTCAGGCTGGCGAAGAAATCCGTCGAGGGCGTCGGGTTGGGGCCCGAGAGCGCCGGCAGCGGCGCGGCGCTGACGAAGGTCAGCACCGTCTGGGGCCGCGGGCCGCCCCCGGCCGATTCGAGCTTCAGGTTGAAGGTGGCGCGGCGTCCGTCGCGGCGCAGATAGCTGCCGAGATTGTAGACGAGGCCGTCGTCCCCGATCAGCACCACGGCGACGTTGCGGCCGCCGTCATTGTCGATGGTGCCGCTCAGCACATCGCCGCTCTTCATGTTGAAGGCGTTGATCTGGAGTCGCGGGGTCCGGTCGATGTTGTCGCCCAGCGCACGCAGGAAATCCGCCATCGGGCATTGCGCCGCCGTGATCGGCCGCAGATGGATCTGCGCCTCGAAGCCCTGCGCCGCCTTGAAGGCGTTGTCGAAGGCGACGAAGGGCGCGGTCTCGTTGCCGAAGCCCTCCAGCACGGCGCGGGTGGCGGTCAGCTCCGTCGGCCAGAGGAAGACGCAAGGCCCGCCTTGATAGGTCGCGATGTAGTTCTGGATGCGCTCCAGCGGCGCGCGCGGCGCGGCCGTCACGGCCGGAGGCCGCACAGGCTCCGGCGTCGGCTGCGGCAGCCTCGGATCGGGCGGGCTCACCGGAGGCGGTGTCGGCGTCTGGATCGCCACCTGGGGATTGGGCTGCGGCGTTGGCGGCTGCGCGGGCGCCTGAGGGGGCCGCTGGGCCGCGGCGCCGCTCGCTGGCTCGTTCAGGGCCGGTGGCGGATTCGCAGGCGTGGCCAGGGCAGGTGAGGGCGCCGACGGCGTGGCTACGGCCGGAGACGGAACGGCCGGCGGTTCGACCAGCTCGGGCACTTTCGGCTGGTTTGCCGGCGGCGTGGCAGGTGGCGCGGGAGGCTGGGCGGATGCCGCGGCCTCGCTGCGGTTCTCGGTCAGCGCCGGTGGCGGGGCGCCGCCCGGCTTCGGCTTGTCGTTCAGCAGCGTCCAGCCATAGAAGCCGCCGCCCGCGAGCAGGGCGAGGGCGGCGATGCCAGCCACGAGCCGGGTAGAGGAACCGCCGCCGCCGCCCGCCGCCTTGGCGGGGGTGGTCTGGGCCTGCCAGGCCGCGACCTCGGACATGTCGGCGAAGCGGTCGGCCGGATCGGGCGCCAGCATCCGCGCGAGAAGCGGGCGGATGCGGGCATCGATGGCCGAAAGGTCCGGGAGCCTGCGGCGCTTGTCGAGGATCTGGACCTGGCTGCCGCCCATATCGAGCGGCTTGCCGGCGAGCGCCTCGGCCAGGACGAGCGCGAAGCTGTACATGTCGGAGCGGCCGGTGACGTCGCCGCCGAAGAGCCCGAGCTGCTCCGGCGAGACGTAGTTGTATTTCCCGGCGAAGCCCGAGCCGATGACCGTGCCTTCGCCGAGAAGGCTGGAGCGCGCGATGCCGAAATCGATGATCTTGGCGCGGGCGATGCTGCCGCCGGGCAGGATGATGTTGTCCGGCGAGACGTCGCGATGGACGATGCCGAGCAGATGGGCGGCATGGAGGCCGGGCGCGATGCGCCGGCGCAGGAGGTCGACCTCGTCGACACTCAGCGGCGCTTCCTTGATGCGCTCCGACAGCGGCTGGCCGTCGACGAACTCCATCGCCAGATAGGGCGACTGCGTGCCCGGATCGATGGTGAAGACGTAATAGCGGACGATGGCCTCGTTATAGAGGTTGTGCAGGGCAGCCGCCTCGCGCCGGAAAAGGGCGAGCGCCGCCTCGTCACGCGCCAGTTCGGGGCGGATCATCTTGATCGCCACCGCATCGCCGGTCTGGATCGCGCGGCCCTTGTAGACCTCGCCCATGCCGCCGACCGCGATCAGCCGCTCGACCTCGTAGATGCCGTTCAGCGTGGTCCCGACGGAGACGGCGCCGGCCCGGGGAGCGAAGACGGTGCGCTCGGAGTCGCTCATGGCGTGTCGGTTTCCTGCATCCGCATATTGGGCATCCACCGCGTCGTCCGGTTCTCCCTGCGGGTATAGCGCATGACGATCACCGTGACATTGTCGCGCGCGCCGCGCTGGAGCGTGAGCTGCAGCAGCGCATTGCAGGCCTGCTGGGCGCCCCTCTCCTCGACCGTCGCCAGGATTTCGTCCTCCGCGACATGCTCGGTCAGCCCGTCCGAGCAGAGCAAGAAGACGTCGCCATCCTCGATCTCGCCGCTGTCGAGGTCGAGCTCCGGCTGCTCGTGGACGCCGATCGCGCGGGTGATGACGTGGCGCCGCGGCGAGACCTTCGCTTCGGCCGGAGTCAGCACGCCCCGCTCGACCAGGTCCTGAACCTCGGTGTGATCGCGCGACAATTGCAGGATCTGGCCGGCGCGGACGAGATAGATCCGGCTGTCGCCGCACCAGACGCAGGCGAAATGGCGGTCATGGACCAGCAGAACCGCCAGCGTCGAGCCCATGGGCGCGCCATTGCCCTCGGCGATGCGCCGGCGAATCTCCGCATTGGCCTGCAGGACAGCGGCCTCCAGCCGCGCCAGCAGATCCGGCGCCGATCCGGTCGGGCCGATGTTCTCGATCGCGGCGGCGACGGTGGCGCTGGCGAGCGCGCCGTTCTCGTGGCCGCCCATGCCGTCGGCGACGGCCCAGATGCCGAATTCCGGCCGCACGACGAGATTGTCCTCGTTGGCGCTGCGGACCCGCCCGACATGGCTGACCGCGCCGGTCTCGAAGGGAAGCGCCGTGCGGCCGAGATCGTTCTGTCCGAGATCGCTCATGACGCGGCCCGCCCCGGTTCGAGGAACGTGTCGAAACGGCCCGTCAGCAGGCCGGCGAAGAGATGGGGGTCGGGCAAGCCGTGCCCGACCAGCGCGAGCGGTTCGAAATTCTCGCCGCCGACGGTCCAGAAGCAGGTCGCATGGGCATAGGCGCGGGCGTGATCCTCGACGCGCAGCGCGGCCAGCCGGGCCGGGAAACCGGCGCTGTCCAGAGCGGTGACGATGGTGCCGTCCGGGAGGCGCAGCATCTCCTCGGGCGGCGGCGCGAGCAGCGCGTCGTTGGGGACGGCCAGCCGCGCCAGGCGCTCCGAGACCGCCTCGAAGCTCGCCCCCGGATCGAGCGCCTCGAGCAGGAAATCCTCGATTCCCGCATACCAGGCGTCCTGCGGATCGAGCTCGGGATGCGGGATCGCGCCGCCGGGCTCAGCCAGCGCGAAGACGGTCAGCGGGAAATAGCGGCCGACGCCGTCGACGGAGGGCATGAAGGCCCCCGCGACGGCCTGTCCGCAGAGACCCTGGCCGAGCCAGAAACGCCAGATCGGGGCGTTGAGAAAGGCCTCCTGCCAGCCGCCGGCGAGGGAGAGGCGGCTCGCGGTCAGTCCGCCCTGGAGCCAACTCTCATAGACCTTCAGGAAGGTGGCCGGCGCATTGACCGCGATGAAGTCGCGCTTGGCCGGCAGCTTCCCGAACAGGCCACAGCTCATCGCCTCAGATCCCCGACGGGCAGCGGATCTCCCGCAGAGCAGGCAGGATCAGCGGATTCTTGAGCGAGCCGACGCCGAACTGGTAGCCGACCTGGCGCCCGCCCGCCGCCAACGTCAGCCCGACATTGTCGCCCTGGCGCAGCACCGAGCCGGTGTCGAGCAGGCGGAAGAAGGACCAGACGCCGTCGCGCTCGAACAGCTTGACCTCGCCGGAGGGCGCGCTCGGCCCCGAGGAGAAGAAGCCGCCGCCGAAGACGCCGCCGCCGCTCGCCCCGCCCAGCGTCAGCGTGATCGCGGTGCGGCCGACACCGGCGCCCGGCCACATGACGGGAGCGGGCGTGTTGACGCCCTGCTGGCTGGTCACGGTGAAGCCGTTGATCTCGAGCTTCGCATTGGCGGCGTCGGCGGAGAGGGCGGTCGGCACCACGATCATCTGGAACGAGGGCAGGTTGCCGCCGGTCGGGAAGAAGGCTTCCCGGATCTCGCTGGCGCGCTGGAACTCGCGCAAGGTCGTCGCCGAGAGCGAGCGGGCGACGCGGCTGTCGGCGCGCCAGCTCCATTGCGCCTTGGAGCTGTCGACATAGGGTTCGAGCCGCTCCTTGTAGAACTTGTCCATGATGCCGCCGGGCGCGAAGAGGCGGGCGAAATCGGCCAGCGGCACGTCGCGCGTGCTGCCTTTCACGAAGGGGTAGCGGTTGGTCAGGATCTCCGTGCAGACGCGGCTGACCTGATCGGCCAGCGCCTGGCGCAGCAGGGCGACGGTCGCGCCGGTGGCATCGCCCTCGAAGTCGTTGACGGCCGAGACGACCATCGCGCCGAAGGGCGCCGGATAGCGCGAGGAATTGGCGCGCAGCGTCGCGATCAGCGGCACCAGCGCGGCATTGGCCGCCGCCGCCTGGGCCGGGTTCGTCGCGGCGATGGCGAGGTTCTGGTTGATCTCGGACAGGACCTGCAGGAGCTGGTCGACCGGCCGCCGGCCGAGATCGCCCTCGACCAGGACATGGAACGGCTTGAACTGCGCCTCGATATCGGCGCCGAGCGCCTCGTTCCCGCCGGCTCCCAGCACGCGCTCGACGCCCGGTGCGCTGAGCGGGAGGTTGGTGCCGAGCCGGCTCAGGGCGTCGCTGGCCCGCTTCTCCAGCGCTGCGGTCGCGGCCTGGGCGGCCGCCTTCTTCGCCGAGGCGCGCTCCTTGGTCAGCTGCGTCTCGTCGCGGACGGATTCGAGGATCTGCTTGAAGGGCGAGGTCGGCGCCGCCATCGCACTGAGCGCGACATATTGCGGCTTGTCGGCGTTGAGCGGGCGCAGCTTCAGCCGGGCGAGCGTGCGCTGCCAGGAGGCGACGAAATCGCGGCTGTAGAGCTTGAGCAGGTCCTGGAAGAGGGTGGCGTATTGCGAGACGATCGCCTGCTGGTCGACATTCTCGCCCAGCACCCAGCGCTCCTTCTCGATGCGGTCGCCGATGTCGCCGAGGCGGTCGACGAAGGCGTGCTGGAAGCCGTCATAGGTGTAGAAATAGGGCACGCGGATCGCGTCGAGATCCTCGCCGCCGACGCCCTCGAAGGCCAGCCGCACATCCGATCCGCCGCGCCGTGCGGCGACCCAGTCCTTCTGGCTCTGGGAGCGGGCCTGCGTCCGTAGCAGTTCGTAGGCGCGTTCCGCGATGCTGAGGCGACGCAGCGTGCGCTGGCTGTTCTCGATCAGCGACTGGTTGAGCTTGACCAGCGGCTCGGCCTCGCCGTCGTCGAGATCGAGCATCGCGACCAGATGCTCCTCCAGCGCCTCGCGGCCCTTGGCGTTGGCGGCGCCGGGGAAGAGGTTTTCGGCCCAGTCGAGCCGCATCCAGGCGATGACGAGGTCGCGGTCCAGCTTCGCCTGGCCGCCGACCATCATGTAGACCTTGAGCGCCTCGTAGACGAAGCCGGGATTGGCCTGGTTGGCCTCGAGCTGCTCCTCCAGCCGGAAGATGATGCGCGAGCGCAGCATCCGCTCCAGCGCCTGCTGATAGGTCAGCTCGGCCGCATTCTGCAGCCGGTCGCGCTGGCTCAGGCCGAAGGTGGCGGCCACCGGCGTGGGCTCCTCGCGGGTCGCATAGCCCGTCGGCAGGTGGCGCAGCTTGTGCAGCAGCGGCAGGACGCGGCTGAAATTGCGCTCGGAGATCGTCGTCTCCTGCAGCACCGGCGCGGCGCTGGCGCGATAGTCGGACAGGCCGTAATTGGTGGCGGTGATGAGGTCGCTGTTGCGCGAAAAGCTCGTCCACCAGAGGCCGAGCGCGGCGAGCGACACCAGCGCGACCGTGGCGAAACCGGCCGCGCGGAGCAGGGTCGCGCGGCGGGCCGCGCCGAGATCGGTCGAGACCCAGCCGGCCTCGCCGATGATGACCTTCTGGATCAGGTCGGTCAGGAAATAGCTCTTGCCGCGGCCGGAATAGGCGCCGGCGCTGGCGTGGCTGCTGCCGAAATTGCGCGAGAGCGCGCCGATCAGCTGGTCGATCGGCGTGCCCTCCTGCGTGCCGGAGGTGAAATAGAAGCCGCGCAGCGTGGCATTGGCGTGATAGCGCGTCGGCTCGAAGACGCGGCCGAGGAAGTCGGTGATCGAACGCTTCAGCGTCGCCATCTGGCTCGGGAAGCCGAAGATCTGGGCGCGGGCGGTCGGGTTGGCCTCGTCCTGCAGCCTGTCGGGGAGGCGCTCGTTCAGCCGCGCGACCAGCGCGTCGTATTCGGGCGCGACGTCGCCGATCATGTTGCGGGTCTTGTCGGCGGTCTGGAAGGTGTGGCCCCAGACCATGCGGCGCTGCGGCTCCGAGAGCGCGCCGAAGAACTCGTTGAAGCCCGCGATCAGGTCGGCCTTGGTGAAGATCGCATAGACCGGGAAATCGACCTTCAGCCGCTCGTTCAGTTCGAGCAGGCGGTTGCGGATCGCATCGGCATGAGCGGCGATCTCCTCGGGCGAGGCCGTCAGCAGATCCTCGACGCTGATCGCGACCAGCACGCCGTTGATCGGCTGGCGCGGCCGGTTGGTCTTGAGCAGGTCGAGGAAGGCAAGCCAGCTCGCCTTCTCGGCCCTGCTGTCGGTGTCCTGCGTGGTGTAGCGGCCGGCGGTGTCGATCAGCACCGCATCCTCGGCGAACCACCAGTCGCAATAGCGCGTGCCGCCGACACCGGCGATGGCGGCCGGCGCCGCGCCGCCCCGGGCGAGCGGGAACTTCAGCCCGGAATTGACCAGGGCCGTCGTCTTGCCGGCGCCGGGCGGGCCGATGATGACGTACCAGGGCAGGTCGTAGAGATAGTCGCCGCCCTCCTTGCCGCGGGCGCGGCGCAGCGTCGCGAGCGCGTCGCGCATCGCGGCGGAGAGGGCAGCGCCGTCGCCGGTCGCCTCCTGCTGCTGTTCCAGCGCCTCGGTCAGGGCGGCGGTGGCGCGCCGTCGGCGGATGACGATGAGCGCGATCCAGGCGAGTGCGCCGAGCGCGAGCAGCGCGACGATCGGCAGCCGGACCCAGACGGAGTCGAAGGGCCTGATCTCGCCGATCGCGACGAAGGGCGCGCCGAACCAGACGAGCAGGCCGAGCGCCAGCGTCCCGACGATGATGGCGGCGATCCGGAGCCAGGTGGCGAGGTTCATGCTTCGCCCTCCCTCAGCTCTGCCGCTGGATCACGATCTCGACGCGCCGGTTCTTGGCACGCCCTTCGCGGCTGGCATTGTCGGCGATCGGCGCGTCGGCACCCTTGCCCTCGACGCTGATGCGGTCCGGCTTGCTCAGCTTGGTCTGCAGCAGGTCGCCGACCGCCTTGGCGCGGGCCTGGGAGAGCTGCAGGTTGGAGGCGAAGCGGGCCGTGCGGATCGGAACGTTGTCGGTGTGGCCGACGACCTTGACCGCGCCGCCCTCAGTTTCCAGCACGCTCGCGATGCGCTCGATCAGGGGCTTGAACTCGGCGCGCACGGCGGCCTGGCCGGGCTCGAACAGGGTGATGTCCACGAGGCGGACGATGATGACGTTCGGCGTGACCTGGCAGACGATCGGCGGCTGCACGGCGCCGCAGACCTTGGGTGGCACCGGGGGCGGCGGCAGCGGCGGCGGGGGAGCCGAGAACACCTTGCGGACGAGGCCGAGTTCGCCCTTCGGGTGGACCGTGAGCAATGCCGAGGCGGCCGCCTCGGCATTGCCGCCGAGCAGGGCGCGGAAGACGAGATAGAGCCCGAGCACGGCGACGCCGGCGAGCGCCGCGACCGACCAGACCGGAACTCTGAAGCGCGCCACCTGCGAGGCGACGGCCTGGCCGCGCCAGCGCGGCGACAGCTCGGGGTCGGGCTGCTTCACCCGGCGCAGCGTCTCGAAGAGGTTGCGCTGGATCATCTGGAGATTGGCGGCGCCGCCGGCGGAGGTGCGGTGGATGCCCTGGAAGCCCAGCGCCAGGCAGGCATGCATCAGTTCGAGCAGGTCGTAATTGACCGACGGGTCGGCCTTGGCGCGGTCGAGTTCCTCGAAGAAGCGCACGCCGCCGACACGCTCGCCGAAGAATTTCGAGAGCATGCTGTACTGCGTCCAGACATGCCGGTCCTCGCCGGGGATGTTCTGGACGATGTCGTCGGCCGCCGCGCAGAGGACGTATTTCGCGACGCGCGTCTGATCGGCCGAGGCGCCCGCGGCGCGGACCTCATGCTCGAAGGCCTCGATCGTCTCGGTGACCTGGCCGAGCAGCTGCGTCAGCGGGGCGCTGCTGAGCTGCGAGCGCAGCCGGCCGAGCAGGAGCAGGAGGGGGCCCGCGGCCCGCAGCAGCGGGTTGGCGTTGGGCGTCAGGAGCTGGTCCCGGCCGGGCAGGGGGCCGCCCACGGGGCCGGGGGGCGGTGCCGGCCGCGGCGGAGCCGGGGTGGCCGAGATCCAGTCATCGCTGCCGCCGGGCACGCCGGGCGAGGCGGCGGCAGGGGGGGCATAGGGCGCGGGCGCGGCCTGCGCCGGGCGTGAGGGCAACGGAGCGCGGCGTCCGGCCGGGTTCGGCCTGATGATGGTCCGGTCGGAACGGCCGAACGGATCGGACGGCGAACCGGGATCGCTCATCGCCGGCCCTCGAGCACGGCCCAGAGCTCCAGTTCGAGGTCGGGCCAGTCACCGGAGAAATGCATTCCGATCGAACTCGCGGTCGAGAATTCCGGCCAGAGCGGCGAGGTCCGGTCGAGATAGAAATAGACGTGGTCGGTCAGCGCACGGATCTGCGGCGGCGGGGTCGGCAGATGGACGAGGCTGATGCCCGGCAGATGGGCATGGACGATCTCGTTCATCTTGGTGTTGGGGCCGACCTTGAAGAGCTGCGGGAACTGCGCCTGGATCTCGGTCAGCGGGCGGCGTGCCGCGACCTCCAGAACCAGCGTCGCGTTGCGCACGAGGCTGCGGTCGCGGATCGTCGACATGAAGGCGTTGGGGGCGCGCTCGGTGATCTCGAGACGGATCGCCCGGCGGCCGAGATTGGCGGACAGGAAGTCCTGGATGTCGCGCACCAGCGGCGTGAAGCAGGCCTCCAGATCGTCATGGTCATAGGCCGGGTAGTCGCGGGCACGGCGCTCGGCGGTGGTGAAGGTGGCAAGCTCGCCGGCCAGACCCAGGAAGGTCTCGAACAGCCGCTCGGGGTGGACGTAGCGAGACTGGCGCAGATGGCGCAGCTGCGGGATCTGCCGGTTCAGCAGCTGCAGCATGAAGTAATCGGCGCTCTGCAGGCCGCCGCCCGCCGTCGGATCGGCGGCGTAGCGGGCGAGTTCTTCGAGCTTGTTGTCGATCCAGCCGATCACCCGGTCGAGCCAGCCCTCGATCACCGGATAGGCCGAGCAGACGAGGACGGGCGGGGCGAATTTCTCGTCGAAGAGGACGGCGCGGTCGCGCACCTCGAGAATGCGGCCCAGCGCCAGCCCGACATAGCCGGCCTTCGCCGTCTTGCGCAGCTCCAGCGTCAGGCGCGGATGGGCGACGTCGATCTCCTCCTCGATCCGCAACGGGGCGGTCGAATCGATCAGCATCTCGGTCGACGGGACATAGCGGCTGGCGCTGCCGGTCGGCGCGTCCTCGACCTCGCGCGTGTTGGGCGAGGCCAGGGGCAGCGACAGCCAGACGATCTGGCCTGCGGCGTTCTCCGGCACCTCGATGGCGGCGGGCAGGGGGCTATTGTCCGGCAGCGCGAAAGGCGTGCCGTCAGGCATCACGCCGACGGCGCGGCGCAGCCCGATCCGGCTCTGCTGGGCGAGGTCGCGGTCGATCTCCAGCACCGAGAAGCCCCATGGGTAAGGGGTGACGTGCCGAACGCGGTTTTCCAGCAGGTTCTCAAGATACCGGTCGTTCTGCTGGAAGTGATGAGGCCTTAGAAACAGCCCTTCCGACCAGACGACCTTGCTGTACCACGACATCCGGCTCTCGCTCACTCAAAGGCATGCCGAAGACCTTATACAGGTCGCCAACAAGCGTCACCAAGCGAATGCTAGGGCCTCGGGAACGGCCTGCCGTCATTGACTTGAAGGATGCGCGGTTGCGCGTTTGAGGCCAGTCCAGCAGAGTCGTATCCAGAGCCGGCCGGGACCGCCCGGCGAGGAGGACCCCCGATGCCGACCGGCCCCGCCGCCCGCATTCTCGATCTCGTGCTGCATCCGCTGCCGGGCGTGCTCCAGCCCGGTCCGGGAAGCCCCAATGTGCTGATCGGCGGGCTGCCGGCCTGGCGCGGCGTCTCGGCCGTGGCGGCGGCCGCGATCCAGTCAGCCCGGCAGGTGTCCGATGCGACGATCGCCACCGCCGAGGCCGCGACGCTGGCGGCCGCCGGCACGCCGGGCGCGCCGGCCGCCAAGGCCGCGGAGGAGACGACGAAGGCAGCCGCCGCCGCCAGCATGGGCGCGATGATCACGGGCGCGGCCGGCGGTGCCGACATCCACAATTGTCTGACGCTTCTCCCGGCTCCGCCACACGGGCCCGGCGTCGTCGTCGACGGCTCTCAGACGGTGCTGATCAACAATCTCTCAGCCTGCCGCGTCGGCGACACCATCATCGAGGCGGTGGGGCCGCCCAACAAGATCACGATGGGGCTGAGCACGGTCATCATCGGCGGCTGACGGGCTGCCGCGCCTCGGCTAGGAGGGGCCATGCGCGCCGAGCCGCGCCCCGACTCCAGTCCAGGACAACCATCATGACCATCGAACGCATCGGAGTGACGCAGCGCTGGTGCGATGCCGCGATCTTTAACGGCATCGTCTTCCTCGCCGGCCATGTCGCCGAAAAGACCGAAGGCCGCCCGCTGGGCGAGCAGACAGCCGAAGTCCTGGCGCTGCTGGAGGAGACGCTGGAGGCCGCCGGCAGCGACAAGAGCCGCATCCTCAGCGTCCAGATCTTCCTGACCGACATCTCCAGGATCGCCGAGATGAATGCCGTCTGGGACGCCTGGGTGCCGGCCGGCACGGCACCGGCGCGCGCGACCGTCGAGGCCAAGCTCGCCTCGCCCGGCCACGACATCGAGATCACGGCGGTGGCGGCGAAAAAGGGCGTATAGATCGGCGCCGATTCCCGGCGGAAACGCGCGGTCATTCCGGGGCAGGCCTAAGGCCTGAGCCCGGAACCCAGAACCGACAGACGTTCCGTCAGGGCGCTGCCAGTTCGTCTTCCCTTCCTTCGCCACATCGGTTCTGGGTTCCGGGCTCTTCGCTTCGCGAAGCCCCGGAATGACGAAGAACCGGCCGGCGAAGCCTTCACTTCCCGCCGCGGTCGTAGCACTCGGCGAAGTAGAGCATGAAGGCGTCGACGAGGCCGTCCTCGTAGGGGGCGGTCTTGGCGTCCCAGCGGGCGACATAGGCGTCCCACATCTTGGCCTTGCGCGAGCCGAGCAGCGAATCGAGGCCGCGATCCTGCGCCGTGCTTTCGGCGATCGCCTGCGGATCGAGATCCTCGACCAACATGCGCAGCGCTTGCTGCATGGCCGAGTAGGTCTTGATCTGGTGGGCCTTGAGGTCCCGGAAGCTCTCGTCGAAGGCCTTCTGCGCGCTGAGATAGCCGCTCTTGGGGCGGCCGAAGATCAGCTGCAGCGCATCGTCCACGGTCGGCGAGAATTTCAGCGGGTTATTGTCCTGCGCCTGGATCATCGTCTGGTTGGCGCTGCGGGCGATGCGCTTGCTCTCGGCGCGGGCGGCGAGCAGCTGCTTGAGCTCCACGGCGACGAGCCGCATCAGCCCGCCGAGCTGCTCGGCGAAGGCGCCGGGGTCCTGCCAGGCGAGGTCGTTCGTCGACAGGCCCGCGCCCTTGGCGAAGCGCTGGACGAACTCCGCCGCGCTGATCTGGGGCATGCCGGCGGGCATCGCCGCGGCTGCCGGCGGCACGAAGGGCTGGCCCGGTGCCGCGGGCGGCTCGAGCGGCGGCAGCGGCGCGACCGGCGTCGCGGGCTGTGCCGGGGCGTCGCTCCAGGGATCGCCTGGCGGCAGATCGGCGGTCAGGGGCCGGCGTGGTGTCGGGATCGCGACCGGCGGCGGCTCGGGAGCGCTCGGCGGCGCCTGATAGGGCGCCCAGGCGAAGTCGTCGCTCGCGGATGGCGGAGGCGCTGCGGCAGGCGGCGGAGGCGCCGGAGCGGGCGCCGGGATGTCGGCGGCCCAGTCGATAAAGCCGTCATGCACGGGGCGGTGCCGGCTCGGCGGCAGCAGGTCGCGGCGCGGGATCGGCGGCGCCGCCTCGGCCGCCTCTGACCAGAGCGAGCCGGCGTCGGGCGCCGCGTCGACCCGCGGCAGCGAGGGCTCGGCCTGTACCGGTTCGTCGATGGCGACCGCGATGACGTAATGCCCGATCTCCAGCCGGTCGCCATGCTGCAGGCGGTAGGGCGACTGGACGCGCTGGCTGCCTCCGTTGACATAGGTGCCGTTGGTCGAGATGTCGCGCAGCCAATAGGCGCCGTCGCGGAAGCGCACTTCGCAATGGCGGCCGGAGATCGCCCGTGTCGGGTCCGGCAGGCACCAGTCGAGATGCTGGTCGCGCCCGATGTCGAGGCCCCGTCCGCCACTCAGGGAGACGGTCAGGGGCCCGCCATCGGGCAGGGCGGTCTCGTTCTCGATCGTCAGCGTCAGAGGCATGGCGGGGAATCCGGGCGCGGCCAGCACTCAGGCAGGTCTCTGGCCGTCAAGAGGTTTTGCCGTCGTCATCGGCCAATCGAATGCATGCTTCGACGCAATTGCGCAATGCGGTCTGGTGCTCGCGCCCGGTCAGCCGGCCAAGCGCGGTCAGAACGGCGATGCGGGCCATCTTGGCGGTGAGATCGGGCGGGCAGGGCACGGCATGGCCCTCGACCATGCTGCCGCCCGAATAGCCGGCGGCGAAGGCGGCCCAGGTGCCGGGGCGGGCGGGATCGCCGGCATCGGCGACGGCGAGCGCGGCTCGCCTGGTCTCGTCGCGCGGATCACGGACCCAGCTTTCGGCGGCGACGAGGCCCTCATCGGCTCCAGCCGCGCCCGGCTGCATCGCACGCAGCGTCTGCGCCGCCCACCAGACCGCCTCGCGGCGCGGCAAAAGATAGGCGGCGAAGCCGATCGCCTCTGTCGGGGCGGGACCCTGTGCCAGCCGCCGCAGGAAGGCGAGCGGGTGGTCGGCCGCCGGCTTGGTCGCGATGACCTTGCCGGCGGAGGGGAAGGTGTCGAAGACCTCCCGGGCGGTGCTGAAGCGCAGGCGCGTCATCGGCCCTCAATTGATCTTCACGAGGGCGCCGTTGACGACCACCATGGCGTCGCTCAGCACCTCGGTCTTGGCGACGCTCTTGATCGTGATCGTGGGCGAGGAGATCTCGATGCTCGTTGGCAGCATCTTGATCGTGCTCTGGCCGACTTTGAGGTTGATCTCGGTCATCGCCTCCACATCGAGCTTCCCCTTCTCGACATGGAGCTTGTCGTCGCCGTTCTTTAGGGTGGTCTCGCGCGCATAGCCGCCCTCGCGGTAGTCGGGCGCGATCTCGCGGGTCTCGGTGTTCTTGATCAGGGCCTTGAAGTCTTTCTCCGCCTGGATGCTGAAGACCTCCTGGCCCTTGCGGTCCTCGAACTTGATCTCGTTGTAGCAGTCGGAAAAGCCGGCCCCGTCGGTCGATTCCGATTTGAGGCCGGACTGCGTTTTGTTGTCGGGCAGGCCGTAGGGCGGCTTGTGCTGGTCATTGACGACGGTGCCGGTGACGAGCGGCAGGTCGGGATTGCCTTCCAGAAATTCGACGACGACCTCCTGGCCAATGCGGGGGATGACCTGCCCGCCCCAGCTCTTGCCCGACCACATCTGCGCGACACGCGTCCGGCAGGAGGTCGAACGCTCCTCGCGGTCCCAGTGGAAGCGCAACAGGATGCGGCCGAACTCGTCGACGTCGATATCGCCCTCCTCGCCGCGGTTGCGCTCGCCCACGACCTTTGCGGTGTGCGGGCCGAACACGGTCGGGCGCGGCGTGACCAGCGGCGCGCGGAAGCGCCGGTCGCTCTTCTGGAGTTCATAGGCCCCGCTATAGGGCGCATCACCCGCCCCGCCGGACCGGTAGGACTGGCCGACGAAGCTGTGGCGGCAGCGGATGACGAGATATTCGATGTTCTCCGAAGCCGTCTCATGGGCCGACAGCGTCATCAGCGCGCCGGGATGCAGGCTCGGCGCGTCGCCGGCGGCGTGGCGCCGGTCGTCCTGCGCCTGTTCCGCCTGGGCGCGAACTCGGGCGAAGTGCTCGCCCTCGTCGCGCTTGATGTAGCTGCGCGGGTAGTCATAGGCCTCGTAGGCCTTCGCCTTGTCGAAGCCGGCCTCGGCCTGGGCCGTCAAGTCGGAGCCGGATTGCTGGAAATCGTAGTCCCTCAGCACGACCTTGCCGGTGCGCAGCCGCCGCATCGTCGACCAGTGCGACAGGTTCTCGATGTGGCGCGGCATCCGGCTCGACGGTGGCATCAGCGGATAGGCGGTGCCGGCTCCGGCGAAGGTCGGCTCGGCCGCAGCCTGGACCGGATCGTGCGAGGAGCGGGAATCGGACAGCACCAGCTTGTGGTCGCCGTCGCTGTGCTTGAAATAATAGTAGATGCCGTACTGCTCCATCAGCCGCAGCACGAAGTCGAGATCGCTCTCGCGATACTGCACGCAATAGGGAATGGGCTCGAGCCGGTCGCTGGTGCGATCCTCGAAGCTCGCGCTCTCCTCCTTGGCGAAGATCGCCTTGATGATGTCGATCGCGGTCTGCTCCTTGAAGATCCGGCAGTCGGAGCGCTGGGACAGCAGCCAGAGCCAGGGCCGCAGCGTGAAGCGGTAGTGGTGCAGGTCCTCGTCCTTACCGGTCCATTGGGCGTCGACCAGTGTGCCGTTGAAGACCCGCGGGCTGCCGTTCTTGAGCGTCATCGTGACGGAGCACTTTTGGCTCATGATGCTCTGCAGGTCGGCATTTTCAGTCGTGCTGCTGGCGTCGATCTGAAAAGTAAAGATTTTGCTCAAGCCTTCCGAGGCTTCGAACTGCGTCAAGGCGAAAACGTCTTGACCCAAAGGTGTCGTGAACGAAGCAGTTCTTTGCAACTGTCGCAGATCGGCGGTCATCAACGAAACCTCGCGGTTCTAGATGCTATTTTGTTATTGACGTAGCGGACGGCGCGAGTCATGGTGTGCGCCTTCAATCCTTTACCGCCCGCGAGAAGCTAAACGGGAGGGGGACCATGCGCAAGCAACCCGCGATTACAGCCATCGCCGTCCTTTCCGCCGGTCTTTACGTGGCGCAGATGTCTGTCGCGCAGGCGCAGACCTACAAGGCGGACGACATCGTCAAGCATTTCAGCCCGGCGACGCCGCCGGCTTTCGGGGCCACGCGCGGGCTGTGCATCGGCACGGAAGCGGACTGCAGCAAGGCCGGGCATGCGGTGAAGCCCGCGGCGGTCGCGGCCTTCGACCTGGTGGTGCGCTTCAAGTACAATTCCGACGTGCTGGAGCCCGATGCGCGCGCCAATCTGGACGAGTTCGCCAAGGCCCTGAAGACGCCGCAGCTCGGCACCAGCCGCTTCGTCGTCGAGGGCCACACCGATGCGGTGGGGTCGCCCTCCTACAATCTCGATCTCTCCGCCCGGCGGGCCCAGGCGGTGGTGCGCTACCTGCAGGAGCGCGGCGTCGACACCGCCAAGCTCGAGGCCCGCGGCTATGGCGAGACCAAGCCGGTGGTGGCCGACCGTTTCGCCGGCGAGAACCGCCGGGTCGAGACGCGCCTGAAGAGCGACTGACGGGGCCGATTTCGACGAGGCCGGCCGGCCGTCTCCGCTGAGACCGCCGTCGGCCATGCCTGTGCATGGATGACCGGTGAGGGCGATGGCGTCTTTGAATTTTGCCGCGTATGCGAGCCCGGTCTCCGACGCCGATCCCTGTGGGCCCGATCTCGAGGACGACCCGGACTTCATGAACGTCACGGCGCGGCTCGAGGTCGCGCTGCCGGCGCAGTATTTCAGACGCGACGACGAGGGCCGGCAGGTCGCGTTCGACCGTAGCGGGATCGAGTTTCCGGCCGCCTTCTCCGATCTCGGCAAGCTGCTCGAGCGCTCGCGCGACCTCAGGGTGCTGGTGCTGGCCGGCAAGCTCGCCATCCTCAACCGGGACGTGCCGGGTTTTTCCGCCTGCCTAACGACCATCGCCACCCTCCTCGCGGAACAGTGGGAGGCGGTGCATCCGCGGGCGCAGGATGGCGACCAGATCATGCGCGAGGTGGCGCTGCAGAGCCTGGACGAGCTGCCGACCGTCGTGCTGCCGCTGCAGCATGCGCCGCTCTTCGTGAGCCGGCGCATCGGTCCCTTCGCCTTCCGCAGCCAGCTCGTCGCGACGGGCGAGACGAAGCTCGTCGAGGGGGAGCAGCATCCCGATGCCGGGACCATCCAGGCGGCGCTGGCGGATATCGACATCGACGAGCTGTCCGCGAGCCTCGCCCGCATCCGCGTGATCGCGGAGGCGCTCGCCGGCATCCGCGCGATCTGGCTGGAGAAGGTGGGGGCTGATCATTCGCTCAGCTTTCCGCGCCTCTCGGCGCTCGTCGATCAGATCGTCGCCTTTCTCGATGCGGCGCTGGCGCGGCGCGTGCCCGGCCACCCGGCGATGCCGGGGCCTCAGGCCGCACCGGGCGAGAGCGCTCCGGCAGGCGGTTCCACTGTCGCGCCCGGCAGTTGCGACAACATCCTTCAAGTGAAGGATACGCTGGCGGCCTGCCTCGGTTACTTTCGCCGCATGGAGCCTTCCAGCCCGGCGGTCCTGCTGATCGGGCAGGCTCAGCAGCTGATCGGCAAGTCGTTGGTCGAGGTCATCCAGATCATGTTCCCCGAGCATTTCGGCCAGGCGGTTCTGGAGATCGGCGACCGGCCGCGCTTCCGCCTGCCGCTGGAGCGACTGACCGCGCCGGAGGAACAGGAGCCGGAGGATGGCTACGACGACGGCGGCTACGCGTCGTCCGAGGAGGAGACCGGCGATGAGGCGGCTGAGGAGGCTGGCGAGCCGCAGGCGGAGAGCGACTCCGGCGGGTCCGACGGCGACGCGCCCGAGGTCGACGAGGCGGCGCGGCCCGCGCTGCAGGTCGCGACGCGGGCCGAGGCGGTGGCGGGGATGAGGGCGGTCGCCGCCTTCTACCGCCGGGTCGAGCCTTCGCATCCGACGCCGCTGCTGATGGACAAGGCCTGCGCGCTGGCGCAGCGGGATTTCATGGCGCTGCTGGGCGACATCCTGCCCGACGTCGCCCTGATGCCGGAGGCCGACAGCTAGGCGATTTTCCGGTATTCGGCTTGAACCGACTTCGGGTCCGGCGCGACTATATCGGTAGAAGGCAAGAACGGTTACGGTGTCACGTTACGTCGGCGTGACGCATTCGCAGAGGGGCTGCTACCATGGCCGGAGATTCAGGTCAGAAGTTCATTCGCCGCAACAGGCCGCCGCGGGTCCACATCACCTATGAGGATCCCTACAACGCCGAGCAGAAGATCGAGCTTCCCTTCGTGATGGGGGTGATGGCCGATCTTTCGGGCAACACCCCCGGCGTCGAGAAGGCCGAGATCTCGCAGCGCAAGTTCCTCGACTTCGACATGGACAATTTCGACCAGCGCATGGGGGCGATCCAGCCCGGCGTGTCCTTCGCGGTTCCCAACAAGCTGGGCGACGGCGGAGACAAGCTCTCGGTTTCGCTGAAGTTCTCGAAGTTCGACGATTTCAACCCGGCCGCCATCGCCCGCCAGATCCCGGCGATGGCCAAGCTGCTCGAGGCGCGTGAGCAGCTCGCCAATCTGGTGCGCTTCATGGACGGCAAGATGGCCGCCAGCGACCAGATCAAGGCGCTGCTGGCCGATCCCCAGCTGATGGCGGCGCTGAAGGACAGGCTCGGCGACAAGCCCGCCGAAGCCGTCCCGGCCGAAGAGACGAAGTGAGCGAGGCGGCAATGGCAGCGGAAGCACAATCCCAGCAGCCCGGCGCGGTCACCGAGACCCGCGACGTCGACGAATTCGCCTCGGTCCTGAAGCAGAGCTTCAAACCCAAGACCGAGCGCGCCGCGACCGAGGTCGAGGCCGGCATCGCCACTCTGGTCAACCAGGCGCTGGCCGACTCGACGCTGATCAAGAACGACGTGCTCGACACGATCGAGGAGATGATCGCGCGGCTCGACGCCAAGCTGACCGAGCAGATGAACGAGGTGCTGCACGCGCCGGAGTTCCAGAAGATCGAGAGCGCCTGGCGCGGGCTGAACTACCTGGTCTTCAACTCGGAGACCGATGCACAGCTCAAGATCAAGGTGATGAACGTCTCGAAGAACGAGCTGTATCGGAACCTGAAGACCTATCCCGGCGCGCGCTGGGACCAGAGCCCGCTGTTCAAGCAGGTCTATGAGCAGGAGTTCGGCCAGCTCGGCGGCCAGCCCTTCGGCTGCCTGATCGGCGACTATCACTTCAGCCATGTCCCGACGGACGTGCAGCTCCTGCGCGATCTCTCGAAGGTGGCGGCGGCGGCCCATGCGCCCTTCTTCGCCGGCGCGGATCCGACCCTGATGGGGATGGACTCCTGGACCGAGCTGTCGAACCCGCGCGATCTCGGCAAGGTCTTCGACACGCCGGACTATGCGGCCTGGAAGGGCCTGCGCGACGCGGCCGACTCCCGCTATGTCGGCCTGTGCCTGCCGCGGGTGCTGTCGCGGGTTCCCTACGGCGCCAAGTCGGAGCCGGTCGAGGAGTTCGCCTTCGAGGAGGACACCGACGGTCACAAGGGCGAGAAATACGCCTGGATGAACGCGGCCTACGCGATGGCCGTGAACATCAACCGCGCCTACAAGGAATATGGCTGGTGCACGCGCATCCGCGGGGTGCAGTCGGGCGGCGAGGTGCTGAACCTGCCGACCCACACCTTCCCGACCGATGATGGCGGCGTCGACCTGAAATGCCCGACCGAGATCGCGATCAGCGACCGGCGCGAGGCGGAGCTGGCCAAGTCCGGCCTGATCCCGCTGATCCACCGGAAGAACACCGACAAGGCGGCCTTCATCGGTGCGCAGTCGCTGTACAAGCCCAAGAGCTTCTCGGGGCCGGACGGGGTCGCGGCGACGGCATCCGACAACCTGTCGGCGCGGTTGCCCTACATGTTCGCTGTGTCGCGCTTCGCGCACTACCTGAAGTGCATGGTTCGCGACAAGGTCGGTTCCTACAAGGAAAAGGAACCGCTGCGGCGCTGGCTGCAGGAGTGGATCACCGACTATGTCGACGGCGATCCGACCAATTCCAGCGAAGAGACGAAGGCGCGGCGCCCGCTCTCCGATGCGCGCATCGACGTCTTCGAGGACGAGGAGAACCCCGGCTACTACTCGGCCAAGTTCTATCTCCGGCCGCATTTTCAGCTCGAGGGCATGGATATCGGCCTGAGCCTGGTCTCACGACTGCCAGCTCCCAAGACGTGACAACCCAGACGTGACCGTCGCCTGACCAGCAGGTGACACCCGTTCCGAAGCTTCCAGGCGCCCGTGTCCTCCGTGACCGGGCGCACAGGAGAACTGCGTCCAGTATCCGGGTTCCGACCGAACTTCTTTCACTCACACAGAGGAGATCACCACCATGGCTAGCGACTTCCTTCTCGAGATCGACGGCATCAAGGGCGAAAGCCAGGATTCCAAGCACAAGGACACGATCGAGGTCGATTCCTTCTCCTGGGGCGTCACCAATGCCGGTACCCATGCGAGCGGCCAGGGCGGCGGCGCCGGCAAGGCCAATTTTCAGGACATCCACTTCACCGCATCGGTCGGCAAGGCCTCGGCCAATCTCGCCATGGCCTGCGCCTCGGGCAAGCACATCACCAAGGCGGTGCTCTATGTCCGCAAGCAGGGCGAGAACCAGCAGGACTACTACGTCCTGACCCTCGAGGATCTGCTGGTCTCGAGCTACCAATCCGGCGACGCCGCCGGCGGCACCACGATCCCGACCGACCAGTTCTCGCTGAACTTCGCCAAGATCAAGTACGAGTACAAGCCGCAGAAGAAGGATGGCACGCTCGACGCCCCGGTCACCATGACCTGGGACCTGAAGCAGAACAAGAAGTAAGTCGTCGCCGGCGCCGCACTCGCGGCGCCGGCTTCGGGCCCGATGATGGCCGTTGCGGGGGAGCGCCGCGACGGCCATCGTGCTTGCCGGGCCGATCGGATTGGGGAAGCGGGAGCGACGACGCGTGCGAGGTCCGGCGAACGGCACATTGACGAAGAAGCGGCTGCGCCCGCCGCTGATGTTCGCCTTTCGCGAGGCGCATCAGGAGAAGGACGCGAAGGTGGCGCTCGATCTGCGCGACGCCGGCGGCGAACGCGTCATCGCCAACCGGCGCGCGGCCCCGCGCGCGGCGATCACGGAGCCGAAGCTGCGGCGCGAGATCGCGATCGATCTCGACGCGCTGGTCAACACCGTCAATCTCGCCTCGTCGGTCGACCTGACGCAGCACGAGCATGTCAGGCGCTCGATCCTCAATCACGGCTTTCCCGACCTCACCAGCCGCTCGATCGACGAGCATCGGGTCGACCTCATCGCCAAGGACATGATGGCGGCGCTGGTCGGCTACGAGCCCCGGCTGATCCGCAATTCGATCCAGGTCGAGCGTGACCACTCGCTCGACCGGGCCGAGCTGAAGGTCCGGTTCCTGGTGCGCGCGGATCTCAACTGCGAGCCGCTCAACGTGCCGGTCGAGTTCGTCGCCGATCTCGAGCTCGACACCGGCAAGATGGCGATCAGGAGCCGCTAGGCGATGCATCAGGAGTTCCTCGACGCTTATAATCAAGAGCTCCGCCTCTTCATGGAGCACACGAAGGAATTCGCCGAAGAGTATCCGGGGATTGCCGAAAGACTGGGCGGGCTCGTCGGCGACCGGATGGACCCGATGGTGGCTGGGCTGCTCGAGGGGGCGGCTTTCCTGGCGGCGCGGGTGCAGCTCAAGCTCAAGCACGAGTTTCCCGAGTTCACCACCAATCTGCTCGAGCAGCTGGTGCCGAACTATCTGGCGCCGACGCCCTCGGCGCTGCTCGCCGGCATCCGGCCCCCGTTCTCCGATCCCGGCCTGCGCGAGGGCCTGACGATCCCGCGTGGCTCCTATATCGATGCCACCTATCTCGAGCGCGAGCGGCGCGTCGCCTGCCGCTACCGTCTGGGGACGGACGTGACGCTCTGGCCCTTCGATGTCGCGGCTGCCGAATACATCCCCGCGCCCGGCCCGCTGCAGGCGCTCGGCCTGTCCACCGACCACCGGGTCCTCTCGGGGCTGCGGCTGACGCTGACGCACCGGACGAGCGCCGATCCCGAGCAGGAGCCGTCGGCGGCGCAGGCGCTCAAGACGCCGACGAGCTGGTTCGCCGGCTGCCGCTGCAAGGAGCTGAGCGTCCATCTGCTCGGGGCGGAGGCCGATGCGGTCGCGCTTTACGAGCAGCTCTTCGGCGACTGTGTCGGCATCTATTTCCGCCATCTCGACGAATTCGGCGATCCCGTCATCACCCCGGCCGATGGAGTCACGCTGGAGCAGATCGGATTCGGCGAGGACGAGGCGCTGCTGCCGGCCGACACCCGCGTCTTCCGCGGTTTCGACCTGCTGCGCGAGCTGTTCTGGTTCCCGCGCAAATTCCTCGGCTTCCGTCTCTCCGGGCTGGCGCGGATCATGCCGAAGCTGACGGCGAAGACGGTCGACGTGATCTTCGTCTTCGACGAGGTCAATACGCGGCTGGCGGCGGCGGTCCAGAAGCCGATGTTCGCGCTCTATGCCGCGCCCGCGATCAACCTCTTCGAGAAGACGCTGGACCGCGTGCCGGTGCGGACCAACCAGCACGAGTTCCATGTCGTGCCCGATCGCAGCCGCCCGCTCGACTATGAGCCGCACAGCCTGCTCTCGGTCCACGCCCATTATGCCGGCGGGCGCGAGAAGCAGCCCGTCCACCCGCTCTATTCCTCGCCGGAAGGGGCCTCCCCGACGCATGGACTGCTCTATACGCAGCGCCGTCTGCCGCGCCGCCGCTCGGTCGCCGAGCGCCGGCTCGGCCGGGCCTCGGACTATACCGGCACGGACATGTTCATCTCGCTGGTCGAGCCCGCGGGCGTCGCAGACAGTGTCTCGGTGGCGGAGCTGAGCCTGCGCGCGCTCTGCTCGAACCGGCACCTGCCGGAGCATCTGCCGACCGGCGAGGGCGGCGCCGATTTCCGGCTGATCGACAATGTCGCGCTCGACGTCGCCTGCCTGTCGGGGCCGACGCCGCCGCGTGAGCCGGTCGTCTCGCAATTGCGGCTGCGCTCGGAGACGGCTAGCACCGGCGTCGTCACCTGGCGGCTGATCAACCTGCTCAGCCTGAACCATCTCGGCCTCGTCCAGCGCGGCGCCGGCCAGAACGGCGAGGCGCTGCGGGAACTGCTCTCGCTCTTCGCCGATCTCGCCGACAGCGCCACCGAGCGGCGCATCCGCGGCATCAAGAGCGTCGACAGTCGCCCTGTCGTGCGGCGCTTTCCGCAGCGCGCGGGAACGGGGGCAGCGAGGGGGCTCGAAATCACTGTCGTGCTCGACGAGAAGGCCTTCGAGGGCTCCGGCGTCTTCCTGCTCGGTGCCGTGCTCGACCGCTTCTTCGCGGAGTACGCCGCGATGAACCATTTCACCCAGACGGTGATCCGCACCGTCGAGCGCGGCGAGGTGATGCGCTGGCCGCCGCGCGCCGGATCGAGGCGGATCCTGTGAGCGAGGACATCCCCCTCCAGCGCGAGCCGAGCTATGCGGAGCGCCTCCAGGAGGAGCCCTGGCGCTTCGACTTCTTTGCCGTGCTACGCCGGCTGGAACGCAGCTTCCCGGAGCGGCCGCGCATCGGCGACGTGCCGGCGCGGCGGGACGAATATGTCGCGCTGGGCGAGCAGGCCTTTCTCGATTTCGCGGCCTCGACCCTTGCGGAAGCCGATCGCGACGGACAGGGGCGCCTGCGCCTCTTCGTCAAGTTCCTCGGCCTGCTCGGGCCCCAGGGCGCGCTGCCGCTGGCCACGACGGAGGAGAGCTATCACTGGCAGCTCGCGCGCGACGACGCCTTTCCGCGCTTCCTCGACATCTTCAACCACCGCTTCCTGCAGCTGTTCTTTCGGGCCTGGGCGGATTCGCGCCCCATCGCGCAGCACGACCGGCCGGAGCGGGACCGTTTCGCGGCCTATGTCGGCAGCCAGATCGGGCTGGGTTCGGCGCCCTATCTCAGGCGCGACAGCGTGCCCGATGCGGAGAAACTCGCCCATGCCGGGCTGATCGGCGCGCAGGCCAAATCGGCCTCGCGGCTGCGCGGGCTCTTGGCCGGGCTGTTCAAGGCCGAGGTCGAGATCGAGCAGTTCGTCGGCATGCGCCTGGTCTTCGACCCCGCGGACCGCACCCGGCTCGGCAGCCGGCACTGCACGCTGGGCGGCGACGCGCTGCTCGGCGCCAGCGTCTACAGTGTCGAGGACAAGTTCCGCATCTGCATCGTCGCACGCAGCCTCGACGAGTTCGCGCGCTTCCTGCCGAGCGGGGACCGCTGCGAGAAGCTGGCGGATGCGGTCTTCTTCCATCTCGGCGAGGGGCTGGAATGGGATGTCGAACTCGCCCTGCCGGTCGGCGAGGTCAAGCCCGCCCGGCTCGGCCAGTTCGGCCAGCTCGGCTGGACGAGCTGGATGGCGCCCAACTGGGATGCCCCGCCCGGCACGCTGCGCCGCGACGCTCGTTTCCATCCGGCCGAGCGCCTGCGCGAGCAACGCAGCCGGGCGCGTTCGACCCCCGCCACCCGATCATCCTGACGCCCGAGGAGACCATCATGGCCGACATCAGTCTCGAAGCCGTCACAGGCAAGCTCAACCGGGTCGGCTACGAGGCCTTCATCCAGGCGCTGCGGCAGGCCAAGGGCGCCGGCAACCGCAATGTCGAGCTGGCGCACTGGCTGGCGCAGATCCTGCTGCGGCCCGCCACCGATCTCGGCCTGACGGCGCAGCATTTCGGGCTGGACATGGGCCGGCTCGCTGCCGACATCGGCGGGGTCATCGAGGGCTTCCGCAAGAACGAGACGGAGATGCCCGGCGTCGCCAACAGCATCGTCGACGGGCTCGATCGCGGCTGGCATTACGCGACGCTGTTCTTCGGCGAGACGCAGATCCGCACCGGCCATGTGCTCGTCGCCATCCTCAAGTCGAACGACCTTCGCCGCGTCCTGACGGGCATATCCAAGGAGTTCGGCAAGATCCCGGTCGACGAACTCGCCGCCGGCCACGCCAAGATCTGGGAGGCCTCGGAGGAGGAGAACCTGCGGCCGATGGACGGCTCGGGCTTGCGCGCGGCCGGGACTCCCGGCGCCGAACAGGCTGAGGGCGCGAAGGGGACGACCGCGCTCGACCGGTTCTCGCAGGACCTCACGGCCAAGGCCCGCACGGGGACGATGGACCCGATCCTCGGCCGCGACGACGAGATCCGCCAGGTCATCGACGTGCTGATGCGCAGGCGCCAGAACAATCCGATCCTCACCGGCGAGGCCGGCGTCGGCAAGACCGCGATCGCCGAGGGCTTCGCCCAGCGCGTGGCATCCGGCGACGTGCCGCCACCGCTCAAGGGCGTGCGCGTCTGCGCGCTCGATATCGGCCTGATGCAGGCCGGCGCCTCGATGAAGGGCGAGTTCGAGCAGCGGCTGCGCTCGGTGATCGACGAGGTGCAGTCCTCGCCGACGCCGGTGATCCTGTTCATCGACGAGGCGCATACGCTGATCGGCGCCGGCGGGGCGGCCGGCACGGGCGACGCCGCCAATCTGCTCAAGCCCGCTTTGGCGCGCGGCACGTTGCGGACGATCGCGGCGACGACCTGGTCGGAATACCGGCAGTATTTCGAGAAGGACCCGGCGCTGACCCGGCGCTTCCAGCCGGTCAATGTCGACGAGCCGGACGTGGCGCGCTGCTGCACCATGCTGCGCGGGCTGATCGGCCCGATGGAAAAGCACCACAAGGTGCGCATCTCGGACGCCGCGATCGTCGCGGCAGTGACGCTGTCGCACCGCTACATCCCGGCCCGCCAGCTGCCCGACAAGGCGGTCAGCCTGCTCGACACGGCCTGCGCCCGCGTCGCGATCAGCCAGAGTGCGACCCCGGCCGCGATCGAGGATGCCCGCGTCGCCCTCGCCGCGCTGGCGCAGGAGAAGGCGGCGCTGACGGCCGACCAGGATCTCGGCGGCGACACCGCCAAGCGCCTGGCCGAGATCGAGACCGAGAGCGCCGAAGGGCAGGAGAAGCTCGCCGCGCTGGAGGCCGCCTGGGCGAGCGAACTCGCCATCGTCGAGGAGATCAAGGCGCTGCGGGCGAAGCTCGCAGAGCCGCCGGCCTCGGCCGCCGATCCGAAGGCGGAGGTCGCCCAGCAGGTCGCGGCCGAGCAAGCCGGTGCCGAGGCACCGCCCGCCGCCGAACCGGCTCCGGATGGCGCAGCCGACCCGGCCGCGGCGCGCGAGGCGCTGGCGGCAAAATTCGCCGCGCTCTCCGAAATCGATCCGGCACAGCGCATGATCTACGCCCATGTCGACGAACAGTCGGTCGCCTCGGTCGTCTCCGACTGGACCGGGATTCCCGTCGGCCGCATGGTCGCCGACGAAATCGAGACGGTGCTGAAGCTGGCGGACACGCTGAACAAGCGTGTTGTCGGCCAGGATCACGGGCTGGCGATGATCGCCCGGCGCATCGAGACCAACCGCGCCAAGCTCGACAACCCCAACAAGCCGATCGGCGTCTTCATGCTCTGCGGCCCCTCGGGCGTCGGCAAGACCGAGACGGCGCTGGCGCTGGCCGAGCAGCTCTATGGCGGCGAGCAGAACGTCATCACCATCAACATGTCCGAGTTCCAGGAGGCGCACACCGTCTCGACGCTGAAGGGCGCGCCTCCCGGCTATGTCGGCTATGGCGAGGGCGGGCGGCTGACCGAGGCCGTGCGGCGCAAGCCCTATTCGGTCGTCCTGCTCGACGAGATCGAGAAGGCGCATCCGGATGTCCACGAGCTGTTCTTCCAGGTCTTCGACAAGGGCGTGATGGAGGACGGCACCGGCCGGCGCATCGACTTCAAGAACACGCTGATCATCCTGACCTCGAATGTCGGCACCGACGAGATCATGCGGATGGCTTCCGACCCGGCGCAGCGCGCCGATCCGGAGTCGATCGCGGTGGCGCTGCGGCCGGCGCTGCTCAAGGTGTTCCCGCCGGCCCTGATCGGGCGCCTGGTGACGATCCCCTATTACCCGCTCTCGCCGGACATGCTGGGCGGGATCGTGCGGCTGCAACTCGGCCGCATCGGCAAGCGCATCGCCGAGAACCACGGCGCCGCCTTCGTCTATGACGATGCGGTCGTCGCCCATATCGTCGCGCAGTGCAACGACCCGGACTCCGGCGGCCGCATGATCGACAACATCGTCACCAACTCGATGCTGCCGGCGCTCTCGCGCGCGATCCTCGGCCTGCAGCTCGAGAAAAAGCCCCTGACGGAGGCGAAGGTCTCGGTCGAAAACGGTGCGTTTGCTTACGCCGTGTCGTGAACGGAGAGGGCCGCTGATGTTGCAGCCAGCGCGACTGAAGACCCGACCGGGCGCGGAGGGCGGCAGCGGGCGGTCGGTCGAGCCGCCGCGCCCGGGCCTTCGGCGGCGGCCCACGCGCGTCGGGCGCTTCGGCCGCATCATGGTGCTGTTGATCGCGCTTGCCGGCACCGCCTGGTCGGGCGTCGCGACCTGGCTGCTCTATCGCGAGAAGGCGGTGGTGGCCGCGCTGCAGCAGGAGCAGCAGGTGCTGCAGGCCAGCTATGACGAGCGCATGCGGGTCCTGACCCGTCGCCTCGTCAGTTCGATCGCGACGCAGCGCGCGCCCGGTGCCGCGCCACGCGAGGGTGGCGGCGACGATCAGCTCGCCGATCTGATCGCGCGGCAGATCGAGCTCGAGGCGCGACAGAACCTGCTGGGCACGCTGACCGGCCAGGCGGTCGCGCCCGTACTGCCCAACAGCGGCGCGCAGGTACCGGGCGGGGGCGGCGGGCTCGCCGCCGACCCGTTCCAGGGCAATATCCTCGAGCGCATCAACCCCACCGTCGTGGCGCCACAGAAGCGGCTGGCGGCGGCGGCGCTGCGGGCCGAGGAGGCGATGCCTCTCTCCGAGCGGGTGACGCTGCTGCAGCAATCGCTCGACCGCATCGACCAGGCTCAGGGGCAGCAGGTCTCGGCGCTGGGCCTGCGCCTCGCCGGGCGGGTGCAGGAGGTGAGGGCGGCGCTGGCCGATCTCGGGCTCGATGTCGGCAAGGTCCGGCTGCCTCCAGCGCGGCAGGCGATGGGCGGGCCGCTGATCCCGCTCTCGGTGACGATGCGCCCGGGCAGCTTCGAGCATCGCGTGCTGCAACTCGGCGAGGCGCAGGCGAATTTCGGACGCTGGCGGGAGCTGGCGCAGATCGTGCCGTTGCGCCGCCCGCTGGACGGCGACGACAGCACGACCAGCAATTTCGGCATGCGCACCGACCCCTTCACCGGCGCTGCGGCGATGCATTCCGGCATGGATTTCCGCGGCGAGACCGGCACGCCGATCCGCGCCACCGGCGCCGGCAAGGTGCTGCGGGCGGAGGTCGCGGGCGGCTATGGCAATCTGGTCGAGCTCGACCATGGCAATGGGCTCACGACGCGCTACGCGCATCTCAGCGCCTTCGACGTGAAGCCCGACCAGATCGTTCCGCCCGGCGCGATCATCGGCCGCCTCGGCTCGACCGGCCGCTCGACCGGCCCGCATCTGCATTACGAGACGCGACTGGCGGGCGAGGCGACCAACCCGCTGAAGTTCATCGAAGTGGGCACCCGCCTGTCGCAGCCCTCGCTGCCGCCGGGGGTGAGGTGAGTGCTGCAAAGCCTGACGTTGACCCTCTGCCGTCATCCTGGTCGACCGGGATCCATCATCGGGCGGGACGTCGTCCTCTGATGGATCCCGGCCTGTTCGGCTTCACCGCTTGTCCAGGATGACGGGTTGGTTGTGCTTGCAACAGCTCAGGCGGCCGCCGCCTCCGCCATGAAGGCCTCCAGCGCCTCCTGCTCGGCCGTCGAGAGGCGCAGGCCCAGCTTGCTGCGGCGCCAGAGCACGTCGGCGGCCTGTTTCGCCCATTCCGCCTGCATCAGGTAGCGGACCTCGCGCTCGTAGAGATCGGCGCCGAAATGGCGGCCGAGATCGGCCTCCTGGCCAGCGCCCTGCAGGATCTCGCGCGCCTTGGTGCCATAGGCCCGCACCAGCCGCGCAATGGTCGCGCGGGCGAGCCAGGGATGGGCGGCAGCGAGCGCGTCGACCTGCGCCTCAAAGCCCTCGACCGGGAAATCGCCGCCCGGCAGCGTGCCGGTGACGGTCCAGGCCGGGCGTGCGGCCCAGGCGGCGTGGGGACCGAGCTTTTCCAACGCGGATTCGGCGAGGCGGCGATAGGTCGTGATCTTGCCGCCGAAGACGGAGAGCAGCGGCGCCTGGCCCTGCGGCGCGTCGAGCGTCAGGACATAGTCGCGCGTCGCCTCCTGCGCCTTGCTGGCGCCGTCGTCATAGAGCGGGCGCACGCCGGAATAGGTCCAGACCACGGAGGACGGGGTCACCGGCTCGCGGAAATACTCGCTCGCGGCGGCGCAGAGATAGTCGATCTCCTCGGGCGTCGCCTTGGCGTCGGAGGGATTGCCGCGATAGTCGCGGTCGGTCGTGCCGATCAGCGTGAAGTCGCGCTCATAGGGGATCGCGAAGATGATCCGCCCGTCGGCGTTCTGGAAGATGTAGCAACGGTCGTGATCGTAGAGCCGGGGCACGACGATATGGCTGCCCTGGACCATGCGGACGGCGGCCTTGGTGTTGGAGCGGACGACGCCGCCGAGCACGTCGCCGACCCAGGGGCCGGCCGCATTGACCAGCGCCTTCGCCAGCACGCTGTGGCGGGTGCCGTTCGTCTCCGCGGTGATGCGCCACAAGCCGCCCTCGCGATCGGCCGAGACGACGCGGGCGCGGGTGTGGATCGTGGCGCCCTTCGCGGCGGCGTCCATGGCGTTGAGCACGACGAGGCGCGAATCCTCGACCCAGCAATCGGAATACTCGAAGGCGGTGGCGCCGTTGTCCTTGAGCGGCCGGCCGGTAGCATCCTGCGAAAGGTCTAGCGTGCGCGTCGCCGGCAGTTTCTTGCGGCCGCCGATATGGTCGTAGAGGAACAGACCGAGCCGCAGCAGCCAAGCCGGGCGCAGGCCCCTGTGATGCGGCAGCACGAAGCGCAGCGGCCAGATGATGTGCGGGGCGATCGCCCAGAGCCGCTCGCGCTCCATCAGCGCCTCGCGCACGAGCCGGAACTCGTAATGCTCGAGATAGCGCAGACCGCCGTGGATCAGCTTGGTCGAGGCCGAGGAGGTCGCGCTGGCGAGGTCGTCCTTCTCGAAGAGGACGACGGAGGCGCCGCGTCCCGCCGCGTCGCGGGCGATGCCGCAGCCATTGATGCCGCCGCCGATGACGGCGAGGTCGTAGGGGGTGTCGGTCTCGGGCATTCCGGTCTCGGTCATTCCGGTCTCAGGCTTTGAAGATGGTCTCACCCGTCAACCCGTGGCGGGCGCAGGCGTTGCGCGTGTCGACGACGAGCTTGGCATGGGCCACGACCAGTGCGTAGTCGACATCGTCATGGTCGGTGGCGATCAGCACCGCGTCGAAGCCGGCGATCGCGTCTGCCGTCAGCGGCGTGCTCGGACGGGCGGCCAGCGCGCCGTGCTTGCGGCTCTTGCGGATCGCCGGGATATGGGGGTCGTGATAGGCGGCCTCTGCGCCCCGGGCCTCGATCAGCTCGATCAGCTTGAGGGCCGGGCTCTCGCGCATGTCCTCGACGTTCTTCTTGTAGGCGAGGCCGAGAACGAGGATGCGCGCGCCGCTGAAGCTGCGGCCGAGCTGGCGGTCGACGAGTTCGGCCAGCCGATCGACGACGCGATAGGGCATCTCGGTGTTGATCTGCCCGGCGAGTTCGATGAAGCGGGTGGCGATGTCGAATTCGCGCGCCTTCCAGGTCAGATAGAAGGGATCGATCGGGATGCAGTGCCCGCCGAGGCCCGGGCCCGGATAGAACGGCATGAAGCCGAAGGGCTTGGTCTTGGCGGCGTCGATCACCTCCCAGATGTCGATGCCCATGGCCGCATAGACCTGCTTGAGCTCGTTCACGAGGGCGATGTTGACGGCGCGGAAGATGTTCTCGGTCAGCTTCACCGCCTCGGCCGTGGCGGTCGAGGAGACCGGCACGGTCCTGACGACGAGGGCGCCATAGAGCGCGTTCGCCATGGCGAGCGCCGCAGGGCCGTCGCCGCCGACGACCTTGGGAATGTCGGAGGTGCCGAACTGGGCGTTGCCGGGGTCCTCCCGCTCGGGCGAATAGGCGAGGAAGACATCCGTGCCGCTGCTCAGGCCCGAGGCCTCCTCGAGGATCGGCCGCATCAGCTCGTCGGTCGTGCCCGGATAGGTCGTCGATTCCAGCACGATGAGCTGGCCGCGCCGCAGGCGCCGGCCGATCGCCCGCGTGGTCTGCTCGACGAACGAGAGATCGGGCTCGCGCTGGCGCGAGAGCGGGGTCGGAACGCAGATCAGCAGGGCGTCGGGCTCGGAGAGCCGGTCGAAATCGGTCGTCGCTTCGAAGCGGCCCTCCGCGAGGCCGGCGACGATCAGGTCCATCGGGATGTGCTTGATCGTCTCGCGCCCGGCATTGATCTGGTCGACGCGGGCCTGGTCGATGTCGAAGCCGATGACGCGAATGCCCTGGCGGAGCGCGGCCAGCGCCAGCGGGATGCCGACATAGCCGAGCCCGATGACGCCGATCACCACCGAGCGGTCACGGACCTTCCCGACGAAATCCTGCGCGACATCAGCCAATTCCTGCACTCTCGCCTCCGGTTCGCGCAAAGCCGGCGCCCGTTCGAAACGGCGTGCCGGCCAGCCCGCGGTCCTTGCCGAGATCACCCGGTCTGTCAACGCGACCGGAGCGCCCGGCTTGCGCCGGCGCCGCCGTGGCGGTCAGATGCGCGCGAAGCGCCCGAGGCCCGCAAGCCGTTGCGGCGAACCACCGGATCCCGAACCGCCATGACCGTCACCGATATCGCGACGCGGACCTACAACCATGGCTGGCGGCTCGATCCGATCATCCGCAGCCTGCTCGACACGGATTTCTACAAGCTGCTGATGCTGCAGATGATCCGCGCCTTCCATCCGGAGGTGCAGGTCACCTTCTCGCTGATCAACCGCTCGAAGCACATCCGCCTCGCGGACATCGTCGACGAGGCGGAGCTGCGCGCCCAGCTCGACCATGCCCGCTCGGTGCGCTTCACCAAGAAGGAGCTGATCTGGCTCGCCGGCAACTCGTTCTACGGCAAGCGCCAGATGTTCTCGCCGGAGTTCCTGGCCTGGCTCGCCGATTTCCAGCTGCCGGATTACGAGCTGCGCCGGGTCGACGGGCAATACGAGCTGCATTTCGAGGGGCCCTGGACCCATACGACGATGTGGGAGGTGCCGGCTCTCGCCATCATCAACGAGCTGCGGGCGCGGCGCGTCATGGTCGGGCAGAAGCGGTTCGCGCTCGATGTGCTCTATGCCCGCGCCAAGGCGAAGATGTGGGACAAGGTCGAGCGGCTGCAGAGGCTGCCGAACCTCAAACTCTCCGATTTCGGCACGCGCCGGCGCCATGGCCATCTCTGGCAGCGCTGGTGCGTCGAGGCGCTGAAGGAGGGGCTAGGGCCGAAGTTCAGCGGCACCTCGAACGTCCTTCTGGCGATGGATGCCGATCTCGAGGCGATCGGCACCAATGCCCATGAGCTGCCGATGGTGCTGGCGGCGCTGGCCGACAGCGACGCCGAGCTGCTGCGCGCGCCTTATCGCGTGCTCGACGAGTGGCGCCAGGTCTATGGCGGCAATCTGCTGATCGCTCTGCCGGACGCCTTCGGAACGAGCGGCTTCCTGCGTCATGCGCCGGACTGGGTGGCGGACTGGACGGGCTTTCGGCCCGATTCCGCGCCGCCGATCGAGGCGGGCGAGGCGATCATGGCCTGGTGGCGCGAGCGCGGGCGCGATCCGCGCGAGAAGCTGCTGGTCTTCTCGGATGGGCTCGACGTCGATGCGATCGAGCGGGTCTACCGGCATTTCGACGGCAAGGTCCGCATGGCCTTCGGCTGGGGCACCGATCTCACCAACGATCTCGTCGGCTGCCTGCCCGACGGCTCGCGCGCGCTCGATCCGATGTCGCTGGTCTGCAAGGTCACCAAGGCGAACGGGCGCCCTGCTGTGAAGCTCTCCGACAATCCCGAGAAGGTCTCGGGCGAGGCGGAGGCGGTGGCGCGCTACCGGCGGGTCTTCGGGCGCGGCTGACATCGCGCCAGACCTGTCCGGCCGGCTCTGGTATGGCCCAAGAACAGTCCGCTCGCGAAAGCGTTATAGTTCGTTCGTCTGATGACTAGCGCAAGAGGCTTCGCGGCCCTTGCGTCATACAAGTCTTCCTGCTCTCCTGCGGTCAAGACGCCTCAATAAATAAGCGGCGCTTCAACAGGGGAGTGAGACATGACGTCTGCAAAGACCAAGGGAGAATCGCGTCGAAAATTCCTGAAGACCTCGCTGGTTGCCACGGCCGCGACGGTCGCTGCGCCCGCGATCGCGCAGCAAGCCGGGCCGATCGCCATGCGCTGGCAGAGCACATGGCCGTCGAAGGACATCTTCCACGAATACGCGCTCGACTTCGCCAAGAAGGTCAACGACATGACCGGCGGCGATCTGAAGATCGAGGTGCTGCCGGCCGGTGCGGTGGTGCCGGCCTTCGGGCTGCTGGAGGCGGTGTCCAAGGGCACGCTCGACGGCGGCCATGGCGTGCTCGTCTATCATTACGGCAAGCAGACGGCGCTGGCGCTGTGGGGCTCGGGCCCGGCCTATGCCATGGACGCCAACATGCTGCTCGCCTGGCACAAATATGGCGGCGGCAAGGAGCTGCTGGCGAAGCTCTACGCCTCGATCGGCGCCAATGTGCAGTCCTTCCCCTATGGCCCGATGCCGACCCAGCCGCTCGGCTGGTTCAAGAAGCCGGTGACGAAGCTCGAGGATCTGAAGGGGCTGAAATACCGCACCGTCGGCATCTCGATCGACATCTTCACGGCGATGGGGCTCGCGGTGAACGCGCTGCCGGGCGGCGAGATCGTCTCGGCCATGGATCGCGGCCTGCTCGACGCGGCCGAGTTCAACAATGCGAGTTCCGACCGGGTGCTCGGATTCCCCGACGTTTCGAAGGTCTGCATGCTGCAGAGCTACCACCAGAACGCCGAGCAATTCGAGATCATGTTCAACAAGACGAAGTTCGACGCCCTGCCGGACAAGATGAAGGCGATCATCGCCAACGCCGTCGAGGCCGGCTCGGCGGAGATGTCCTGGAAGGCAATCGACCGCTACTCGCAGGACTATGTCGAGCTCCAGACCAAGGACAAGGTGCGGTTCTACAAGACGCCGGATGCGATCCTGAAGCGCCAGCTCGAGCTCTATGACGAGGTGGCCAAGAAGAAGGCGGCCGAGAACCCGCTCTTCGCCGAGATCCTGCAGTCGCAACTCGCCTTCGCCAAGCGCGCGACGCGCTGGGAGCAGGACACGGTGGTCAGCCGCAGGATGGCCTTCGACCATTACTGGGGTCCCAACGGCGTCGCCGCCAAGCTCTGAGCCTCTAGTCACGACAACGGCCATGGCCCGCACCTCCGGTGCCGGCCATGGCGTGCGCATGCGAGGCCTGAATGAGCGTCGAGAAAGTCCTTCTGGCCTGCGACCGCGTCAGCACCTTCTTCGGCAAGCTGGCGGCCTGGCTGATCATCGGCCTGATGCTGCTGGTCTGCGCCGAGGTGTTCAAGCGCTACATCCTGAACGCGCCGACCGCCTGGATCTTCGACGCCAGCAACATGCTCTACGGCTCGCTGTTCATGCTCTGCGGCGCCTATACTCTGGCCCAGAACGGCCATGTCCGGGGCGATTTCCTGTACAGCTCGATGAAGCCGCGCACCCAGGCGGGGCTCGATCTGGCGCTCTACTTCCTGTTCTTCCTGCCCGGCATCTGCGCGCTGGTCTATGCGGGCTACGACTATGCCGCCGATTCCTGGCGCATCGGCGAGCATTCCAACGTCACGGCCGACGGGCCGCCGGTCTATCACTTCAAGACGGTGATCCCGGTCGCGGGCGCACTCGTGCTGCTGCAGGGCGTGGCGGAGATCGCGCGCTGCGTCGTCTGCCTCAAGACCGGCGCCTGGCCGGCGCGGCTCAAGGATGTCGCCGAGATCGACGTCGTCGAGGAGCAGCTCGCGGCGAGCGAGCATCTCGACGAGGCGACGCGGAAGGCCGCGATCGAACGCACGCACAGCATCGACGAGACGGCCCGGCAGCGCGGGCTGGGCGGAGACCGGCATCCATGAGCGACCCCGCCCTCGGCCTGAGCATGCTCGGGCTCATCGTCGTCGTCATCATCCTTGGCTTTCCCACCGCCTTCACGCTGATGGGGCTGGGGATGATCTTCGGCTATATCGCCTTCTACGACCCGACCCAGGCCTGGTACGCGAACCGCATCTTCGATCTGATGGTCCAGCGCACCTATGGGGCGATGACCAACGACGTCCTGATCTCGATCCCGCTCTTCGTGCTGATGGGCTACGTGATGGAGCGGGGCGCGCTGGTCGACAAGATGTTCTACGCCGTGCAGCTCGCCTTCCGGAACGTGCCGGCGGCGCTGGCGGTGGCGACGCTGCTGGTCTGCACCTTCTGGGGCATCGCCAGCGGGCTGGTCGGCGCGGTCGTGGTACTGATGGGCGTCATCGCCCTCAACCCGATGCTGAAGGCGGGCTACGATGTCCGGCTGTCGTCGGGCGTGATCACGGCCGGCGGCACGCTCGGCATCCTGATCCCGCCCTCGGTGATGATCATCGTCTATGCGGCCGTGGCCGGACAATCGGTGGTGAAGCTCTACGCGGCCGCGATGTTCCCCGGCTTCTTCCTCGCCTTTCTCTATCTCGTCTACATCGTCGGCTGGGCGCTGCTGAACCCGCGCGTGGCGCCGGCGCTGCCGCCGGAGCAGCGGCAGGTTCCGGTCCCCGACTGGACGCGGACGCTCGCCGAGCCGCATCGCGGCCGGGTGTTTCCGGCGCTGAGCCTGGCGCTGCTCTCGCCGTTGCGGGTGCGCGGGATCCAGCGCGACGGACAGCCCCTCACCTGGGGCGCGCTGCTGCAGGCCTGGGCCTATGCGCTGGTGCCGCTCACGCTCGTCGCGGGGACGCTCGCGCTGATCTGGTGGTATGTCGTCATCCACCAGCAGGCCGGCGCGGCCGAGGCGCTGCCGGCGATCGAGCAGCTCGGCACGCCCGACCTCGTTCAGGAGGAGACGGGCGAGGGCAAGGGGCCGCCCACCGCCTTCTATCTCTGGTTCGGCGCCATCGCGCTCGGCTGCGCGGCGCTGATGCTGCGCTACTACGCCCGCATGACCGCGGAGCGGCTCGAGGTCATCCGCATGCTGACCGACGCCGTGCTGCCGCTCGGCCTGCTGACGGTGATCGTGCTGGCGGTGATCCTGTTCGGGATCACGACGGCGACCGAATCCGCCGCCGTCGGTGCAGCGGGTGCCTTCCTGCTCGCCTTCCATGCCCGGACGCTGAACTGGAAGAAGATCAAGGAGGCGGTGTTCCTGACCGCCAAGACCACATCGATGGTCTGCTGGCTCTTCGTCGGCTCGGCGATCTTTTCGGCCGTGTTCGCGCTGCTCGGCGGGCAGGCCCTGCTCGAGCGCTGGGTGCTGTCGCTGGACCTGTCGCCGCTGCAGTTCATGATCCTGTCGCAGGCGATCATCTTCGTGCTCGGCTGGCCGCTGGAATGGACCGAGATCATCGTGATCTTCGTGCCGATCTTCCTGCCGATGCTGAAGCATTTCGGCATCGACCCGATCCTCTGGGGGGTGCTGGTCTTCGTGAACCTGCAGGCTGCGTTCCTGTCGCCGCCGGTCGCGATGTCCGCCTTCTACCTCAAGGGCGTCGCTCCGCCGCATGTGACGATCAACCAGATCTTCGCGGGGATGATGCCCTATATGCTGATCGTGATCCTGTGCATGGTGCTGATGTATCTCTGGCCGGGGCTGACGCTGTGGCTGCCCGAGTATCTCTATGGCGGCTGAGCCATCGGGCCGCTCGCGAGGGGGCGGGCAGGGGTGCCTGCGCCTTGCAATCGCGGCCAAAACCCCCTAATGCGACCGCGCTTTCGGAAGGCCTCGCAGGGCCGGTGTCAGGAAACAGGGTGTCATGGCCAAAGAGAAATTCGCTCGCACGAAGCCGCACTGCAACATTGGAACGATTG